>NZ_VITO01000005.1:244622-365488 GCF_007828025.1 Nitrospirillum bahiense | reverse complement strand
TCCGATCCCCGCATGCCGCCCTCGGCTCCGTTCCAAGGCCAACAGTGAATCATGCTGAAACTCAGGCAGCCACAGGCTTTTTCAACAGCCTGCTAAACCTTACATGACAGACTGTCTCTCCTGGAGGCCAAAGCAGTGGACATTGCTGCTCCGAACGTCCTGGGCACTCCGGCCGCTTGCGGTCCGAGATGATGGCGGTTGTCGGATTCGACTTATCAAGGTTCGCAGAAAAAAGTCGCCGGTCTGCTTTCGGCCCAAGGTGGACTCCATCCATCATCACCCAGCGCTTCCTCTTCCCGCCTTTCCACGATTTTTGAAGCTGTTGCCGATACGCGAACCCTGGCGCGGCGGCGCCCGTCCCCGTAGCGTTGTGCGGTTGCACAAAATGCGGGGCGGCGGGACCATGGAGTTCATTTTCTGGGAGTGGGTCAATACGCTGGCGCGCTGGCTGCATATCGTGGCGGCCGTGGCGTGGATCGGATCCTCCTTCTATTTCATGGCCTTGGACGCCAGCCTGCGCAAGCGGCCCCACCTGCCCCAGGGTGTGCAGGGGGAGGCCTGGCAGGTCCACGGCGGCGGCTTCTACAACATGGTGAAATACCTGGTGGCGCCCAGCCAGATGCCGGCTGAGCTCACCTGGTTCAAGTGGGAGGCGTACACCACCTGGCTCAGCGGCTTTTTCCTGCTGTGCGTCCTTTATTACCGGGGTGCCGACCTGCTCCTGATCGACCAGTCGGTCATGGCGCTCACGCAATGGCAGGCCATAGCCCTCAGCGTCGGCCTGCTGGCCGCGGGCTGGATCGTCTATGACCTGATGTGCCGCTCCCCCCTGGGCCGGCACAACGGCGCCCTGGCGGCGGTGGGCTTCGTCTTCCTGGTGGCGGCCTGCTGGGGCACGACCCACGTTTTCAGCCCGCGCGGCGCCATGCTGCAGATGGGCGCCCTGATCGGCACCATGATGGTGGCCAACGTCTTCCTGCTGATCATCCCCAACCAGCGCAAGGTGGTGGCGACGCTGCTGGCCGGCGGCACGCCGGACCCGTCGCTGGGCAAGGCCGCGAAGCAGCGGTCCATGCACAACAACTACCTGACCCTGCCGGTCGTCTTCCTCATGATCGGCAACCACTATCCGCTGACCTACGCCACCCGCTACAACTGGGTGATCTTCGCCGTCATCCTGGTGGTGGGCGCCAGCGTCCGCCATTTCTTCAACACCAAGCATGCCGGCAAGCCGGCGCCGTGGTGGACCTGGGGCATTGCCGCCGCCGGCATCCTGCTGACCGCGTGGCTGAGTGCGCAAGGGTCGGCCGACGGCGGCCCTGCCGCTGGCGCTGCAACCTCCAGCAGTCCCGCCTATGGGGCCACCTTCGCCCAGGCGCAGGAGGTGGTGATGAACCGGTGCAGCATGTGCCATACGGCGTCCCCGGCCTGGGACGGCATCAACGCCCCGCCGCATGGCGTCATCCTTGACAATCCGGGCGATATCCTGCGCCATGCCGACGATATCCGGCGCCAGGCCGCGCTCAGCAGCGCCATGCCGCCCGGCAATGTCACCCTGATCACGCCGGAGGAACGGGCCATCCTGGCCGCCTGGTCCGCCGGTGCGGCATCGCCTCACATGGCATCCGCAAGCGTCCCGTAACCTGGATATTCGTCATGGCGTTCACCCCCGGAACCACCGCCCTGCGCGGCCGGCTTTTGACCTTCCTGCGCGCGCCCCAGGGCCCGGGCGACCGCGACAGCTATCGGTACATTTCCGACGGATTGGTGGTGGTCACGGCCGGCCGCATCACGGCGGTGGGAAATGCGTCGGACCTGCTGCCCACTCTGCCGGCCGGAATGGCGGTGGACCATTACCCCGACAGCTTGATCCTGCCGGGCTTCATCGACACCCACATCCACTTCCCCCAGACCCAGGTCATCGCTTCCTACGGGGCGCAGCTGATGGAGTGGCTGGAGAAGTACACCTTCATCGAGGAACAGCGGTACGCCGACCACGCGCACGCCAGCCGCAACGCCCGCTTCTTCCTGGATGAGCTGGCGCGCAACGGCACGACGTCGGCCGTGGTCTACGGCAGCGTCCACCCCGGCTCGGTCAAGGCCCTGTTCACGGAGGCGGAGGCGCGCGGCGTGGGCCTGGTGGCGGGCAAGGTCATGATGGACCGCCACGCCCCCACCGCCCTGACCGACACCGCCCAGACCAGCTACGACCATTCCAAGGCGCTGATCGGCGCCTGGCACGGCGTGGGCCGCCAGCGCTACGCCGTCACCCCGCGCTTCGCCATCACCTCCACGCCCGAACAGCTGGAGGCCGCCGGCGCGCTGCTGCGGGAGCACCCCGGCGTCTACATGCAGACCCACCTGTCGGAGAATCACGAGGAAATCCGCCAGGTGGCGCGCCTGTATCCGGAGGCCACCGATTACCTGGACGTCTACGACCGCTTCGGCCTGCTGGGCGACCGCTCGCTGTTCGGCCATTGCATCCATCTGAGCGAGCGGGAGATGGCCCGGATGCACGAGACGGCGTCCGTCGCCGTCTTCTGCCCCACCAGCAACCTGTTCATCGGCAGCGGCCTGTTCGATCGCGCCGCGTTGGAGAACCCTGCCCGGCCGGTGCGCCTGGGCCTGGCCACCGACGTGGGCGGCGGCACCAGCTATTCCCTGCTGCGCACGGCGGGCGAGGGGTACAAGGTCCTGCAGCTGCGCGGCCAAAGCTGGCCGGCCCTGGCCGCCTTCGACCTCATGACCCGGGGCAACGCGGCAGCCCTCGGCCTGACGGAGGAGATCGGCCAGATCGCCCCCGGCCGCTATGCCGACCTGGTGGTGCTGGACCCGTCCGCCACCCCCGCCATGGCCCACAGGCGCGACGTCATCCAGGGCGACCTGGAGGAAGAGCTGTTCCTGCTGATGACCCTGGGCGACGACCGGGCGGTGCGGGCGACCTACATCCAGGGCCAGCGGGTGCATGATCGTGACGCTGTTATAGCTGATACCGTGGCGCTGGGTATCCAGCGTGGTTTGGCAGACATCGCCACTGGCCGTCTGGTGCCGCATGACGAGGCCATGGACGAGCTGGATGCCTCTATCGAGCAGGCCGTGCGCGATAGTCATTGAAATGACTGGCCCCAGCCTTGCACGAAAGCGGGCCGAGGGCGAGAGTGTCGCCGTGGATCAAGGCCGGGGGATGGGGTGATGGCCCTGCTGGAGAACATGCAGGTCTTCGTGCGCGTGGTGGACCTGGGCAGCCTGTCGGCGGCCGGGCGGAACCTGCGCATGTCGCCGGCCCTGGTCAGCCACCGCATCCAGCAGCTGGAGGCGCACCTGGGCGCCCGGCTGCTGAACCGTACCACCCGCCAGCTGCAGGCCACCGAGACCGGCCAGGTCTTCTACCAGCATTGCCTGGAGGTGCTGGAGGCCGTGGAGCGGGCGCACAGCAGCATCGCGGCCGAGGGCGGCGCCCCCTCGGGCAGCGTGCGGGTGACGGCACCCTTGGGCTTCGGCCGGCGCGTGCTGGGCCCGCTGGTGCCGGAGTTCCGCGCCGCCAACCCCATGGTGGATGTGCGCCTGCGCCTGTCCGACCATCTGCTGGATCTGCTGCGCGAGTCCGTGGACATGGCCATCCGCATGGCCACACTGAAGGACAGCAGCTTCGTCGTGCGCAAGATCGCCGACCTGCGGCGCGTGCTGGTGGCGGCACCCCGGTATCTGGAGGCGCGCGGCCGGCCCAAGGCGCCGTCCGACCTGCTGGAGCATGACTGCCTGCTGCTGCGCTTCCCCGGCACGCAGCAGTACCGCTGGACACTGACCAGTCCCGGGAAAGACGAGAGCAAGAGCACCAAGCTGTCCATCGCCGGCCCCATGGACGCCGACGACGGCGACGTGCTGACCCGGTGGGCGGTGGACGGTCATGGCATCGCCCTGAAACCCCTGTGGGAGGTGGCGGAGGAGGTCAAGTCCGGTGCCCTGGAAATCGTGATGCCCGAGCATCCGCCGGAGCCGGTGCAACTGGCCATCGTTTACCCGCACCGGGCGCTGCTGCCGGCCAAGGTGCAGTCTCTGTCCGATTTCCTGGTGCCACGCGTGCGTACCCTGCTGGCCGCCAGCCATCCGGACGCCGTGCTGTGACGGGGCGGCCCGTACGTCAAATGACGTATGGGGCCTGCCCATCTTTTAAGCGCACATCGACAGACGCCCAATTTCTGGGCGATGATCGTTGCCCGCGCGGGTGGGCGTGCCAAGCTGACCGCATGGTCAACCCCTGGCACGGCGGTTGCGAACCGCCGCCCGGGAAACAGTGGGGTGGCCTGGGAATGACGCGGGACGGAACAGCGCCGAAGGGGAACGGGGGGTGTTGTGCCTGACGCCGCCTTGGGACCGGCCAGCCGACTGCAGCGCCTGGAGGGCCGCGTCGTCCTGGGTGTGAAGGCGGACGCGGACGGCATCACCCGCCTGGATCGCCTCTACCAATCCGGATCCGCGCGCCTGCGCCTGCCCAAGGGGCCGGGGGTGGAGGGCGTGCTGATCAACACCGGCGGCGGCCTGACGGGCGGCGACGTGCTGGAGACGGAGGTGATCGTGGCGGCCGGCGCCCGCGCCACCGTCACCACCCAGGCGGCCGAGAAGGTCTACCGCGCCAGCGCCGGGGAGGCGCGGGTGCTGAACCGCCTGGTGGTGGCTGGCCGGCTGGACTGGCTGCCGCAGGAAACCATCCTGTTCGATGGCGCCCGGCTGTGCCGCCGGCTGGAGGTGGAGATGGCGCCGGACGCCACCCTGCTGGCGGCGGAGGCCACGGTGTTCGGCCGCACCGCCCGGGGGGAGCGGGTGACCCACGGCCTGTTCCGCGATGACTGGCGTATCCGCCGGGGCGGTCACCTGGCCTATGCGGATGCCGTGCGGCTTGAGGGTGACATCGATGCCCAGCTGGCGCGCGCGGCCGTGGCCGGTGGCGGCCGTGCGGTGGCGTCCTGCCTTTATGTGGCGGGGGATGCGGAAGCCCGGGTGGACGCGGTACGCGAGGTATTACGTGTCGACGGCGTGAAGGCCGGGGCCAGCGCTTGGAACGGCCTGCTGGCCCTGCGCCTGGTGGCGCCCGACGGCCAGGCCCTGCTGCGCGCCTGGGCGCCCCTGATCGAATTCCTGCGCGGGACGCCGGTCCCGCGCGTCTGGCGTTGCTGACGGAGGATATGCGGTGAACCTGACCCCGCGTGAGAAGGACAAGCTGCTGATCGCCATGGCGGCCATGGTGGCGCGCCGCCGCCTGGAACGGGGCGTGAAGCTGAACCATCCCGAGGCCATCGCCCTCATCACCGACTTCGTGGTCGAGGGGGCCCGCGACGGGCGCCCAGTGGCGGAGCTGATGGACCAAGGCGCCCACGTGGTGGGCCGCCACCAGGTGATGGAGGGCATCGCCGAGATGATCCCCGACGTGCAGGTGGAGGCGACATTCCCAGACGGGGTGAAGCTGGTCACCGTCCATAACCCCATCCGCTGAGGTGCCGTGATGACGATGATCCCGGGACAAGTCTACACCGATGAGGGTGAGATCGAGCTGAACGCCGGCCTGCCCACGGTGACGCTGGACGTGGCCAACACCGGCGACCGGCCCATCCAGGTGGGCAGCCATTTCCATTTCTTCGAGACCAACGCGGGCCTGAGCTTCGACCGCGCCCAGGCCTATGGCCACCGGCTGGACATCGCCGCCGGCACGGCGGTGCGGTTCGAGCCGGGGCAGACCCGCACCGTCACCCTGGTGCCCTATCGCGGCGCCCGGACGGTGTACGGGTTCAACGCCAAGGTTTCCGGTCCCCTTAAGGGAGGCAATTGATGGCCGTGAGGATCAGCCGCGCCGCCTATGCGGACATGTTCGGCCCCACCGTGGGCGACCGGGTGCGCCTGGCCGACACCGACCTGATCGTGGAGGTGGAGAAGGACTTCACCACCTATGGCGAGGAGGTGAAGTTCGGCGGCGGCAAGGTCATCCGCGACGGCATGGGCCAGTCGCAGGCGACGCGCGCCCAGGGGCCAATGGGGGGTGCCGTCGACACCGTCATCACCAACGCCCTGATCATCGACCACTGGGGCATCGTCAAGGCCGACGTGGGCCTGCGCGACGGCCGCATTCATCATATCGGCAAGGCCGGCAATCCCGACGTCCAGCCGGGGGTGGACATCATCGTCGGGCCAGGGACCGAGGTCATCGCGGGCGAGGGCAAGATCCTCACCGCCGGCGGCATCGACACCCACATCCACTTCATCTGCCCGCAGCAGATCGAAGAGGCGCTGATGTCCGGCGTCACCACCATGCTGGGCGGCGGTACCGGCCCCGCCACCGGCACCAACGCCACCACCTGCACGCCCGGCCCCTGGCACCTGGCCCGCATGCTGGAGGCGGCGGAGGCCTTCCCCATGAACCTGGCCTTCGCCGGCAAGGGCAACGCGGCACTGCCGGCGGCGCTGGAGGAACAGGTGCGCGCCGGGGCGGCGGCGCTGAAGCTGCATGAGGACTGGGGCACCACCCCGGCCGCCATCGACACCTGCCTGGATGTGGGCGACCGCTTCGACGTGCAGGTGATGATTCACTCCGACACGCTGAACGAGTCCGGCTTCGTCGAAGACACGATATCCGCCTTCAAGGGCCGCACCATCCACGCCTACCATACCGAGGGGGCGGGCGGCGGCCACGCGCCGGACATCATCAAGGTCTGTGGTCTTTCCAACGTCATCCCGTCCTCGACCAACCCGACGCGGCCCTACACCCGCAACACGGTGGATGAGCACCTGGACATGCTCATGGTCTGCCACCACCTGGACCCCAACATACCCGAGGACGTGGCCTTCGCCGAAAGCCGCATCCGGCGCGAGACCATCGCGGCGGAGGATGTGCTGCACGACCTGGGCGCCCTCTCCATCATCTCCTCCGACAGCCAGGCCATGGGCAGGGTGGGCGAGGTGCTGATCCGCACCTGGCAGACCGCGCACAAGATGAAGGTGCAGCGCGGCCGGCTGGCGGAGGAGACGGGCGAGAACGACAACGCGCGGGTGAAGCGCTACATCGCCAAGGTCACCATCAACCCCGCCATCGCCCACGGCATGAGTGCGCATGTCGGCTCCATCGCCGCCGGCAAGCTGGCCGACCTGGTGCTGTGGTCACCGGCCTTCTTCGGGGTGAAGCCGGACCTGGTGCTGAAGATGGGCACCATCGTGGCCGCGCCCATGGGCGACCCCAACGCCAGCATCCCCACGCCCCAGCCGGTGCACTATCGCCCCATGTTCGGCGCCTATGGCCGGGCGGTGCGGCGCAGCGCCGTCACCTTCGTCTCGCAGGCGGCCTTGGACGACGGGCTGGGCCAGCGCCTGGGCCTGGAAAAGACCCTGCTGGCCGTCAGCAATACCCGGGGCGGCATCGGCAAGGCCGCCATGGTGCACAACAACGCCACGCCGCATGTCGAGGTGGACCCGGAAACCTATGAGGTGCGGGTGAATGGCCAGATCGTCACCTGCGAACCCGCCGACGTGCTGCCCCTGGCGCAGCGCTATTTCCTGTTCTGAGGATCGCCGCCTTGAGTGAAGACCTCCCCCCTTCGACTGATTTGCCCAGGGCCCATACCGTTCTGCCCGCCGGCTATTGGGATGCCGCCAAGGCGGTGGGCACCGTGACGCTGGATTTCGACCACCGCTGCCGCCGGCGCCTGCGGCTGGAGCGGGACGGGAGCGCTGGCGCCTTCCTGCTGGACCTGCCCAGCCCCCGCCATATCCGCGACGGCGATGGCCTGGTGCTGACCGGTGTCGGCATCGTGGCGGTCAGGGCGGCGCCGGAGGACCTGATGGAGGTGCGGTGCGAGGCCATCGCCGACCTGCTGCGCATGGCCTGGCACATCGGCAACCGCCACATCCCGGCCGAGCTGCGCGGCGACCGCCTGCGCATCCGTGCCGACCATGTGCTGGCCGACATGCTGACCGGACTGGGCGCCATCGTCACCCCCGTCTCCGCCCCCTTCGACCCCGAGGGCGGCGCCTATGGCGACAGCCCGGCCGGTGGCGGGCATGGTCACTCCCACGGTCATGGGCATGATCACGACCATGGACACGACCATCACCACCACGGGCACGGCCATGGCTGAGGCCGTCGCCGACGCTGCCGGCGTCTACCGCCTCATGACCTGGCTGACGGCCTCCTTCCCGGTGGGCGCCTTTTCCTACAGCCACGGCCTGGAATGGGGCGTGGAGGATGGCACCATCCGCACGGTGGAGGCGCTGGTGGCCTGGGTGGACGATCTGCTGACCCTGGGCTCCGGCTGGAACGACGCCGTGCTGGCGGCGGCGGCCTGGCGCGCCTCGGCGGCCAATAACTGGACGGGCCTGGCCGAGGTGGCTGAACTGGCGGCCGCCCTGACGCCTACGGCGGAGCGGCGGCTGGAAAGCCTGTCCCAAGGCCGGGCCTTCGCTGCCGCCATCGCGTCGGCCTGGCCCTGTGCCGCTGTCGACCGGCTGAAGGCGATGGGCGGCGACCTGGCCTATCCCGTGGCGGTGGGGGCGGTGGCCGCCGGCCATGGCCTCGGCCTGCCGGCCACCTTGCTGGGCTATCTGCACGGCTTCGTCGGCAATCTGGTGTCGGCGGCCCTGCGCCTGGTGCCCCTGGGCCAGACGGACGGCCAGCGCGCGCTGGCGCGGGCTGAACCCCTGGTGCTGGCCACCGCGGCCCGCGCGGCCCTTAGCACCCTGGATGATCTGGGCGGGGCGGCCTGGGTGGCCGACATCGCCTCCATGAACCACGAGACGCAATACACGAGGTTGTTTCGCTCATGAGCACGTCCACGTCTTCACCCAATGGCCCCCTGCGGGTGGGCATCGGCGGCCCCGTCGGTTCCGGCAAGACCGCGTTGATGGAGGCGCTGTGCAAGCGGTTCCGCGACATCTACAACATCGTCGCCATCACCAACGACATCTACACCAAGGAAGACGCCCTGATCCTGACGCGCGTCGGCGCGCTGGATCCCGACCGCATCCTGGGGGTGGAGACGGGCGGCTGCCCCCACACGGCCATTCGTGAGGACGCGTCCATCAACCTGGCGGCGGTCGATCAGATGAACGCCAAGTTCCCGGGCCTGGACATCATTCTCATCGAATCCGGCGGCGACAACCTGGCCGCCACCTTCAGCCCGGAACTGGCCGACATCACCATCTACGTCATCGACGTGGCGGCGGGGGAGAAGATCCCGCGCAAGGGCGGCCCCGGCATCACCCGGTCCGACCTGCTGGTCATCAACAAGATCGACCTGGCCCCCTTGGTGGGTGCCAGCCTGGAGGTGATGGACAGCGACACCAAGCGCATGCGGGGCGAACGCCCCTACGTCTTCACCAACCTGAAGACCGCGCAGGGCCTGGACGTCGTCACCCGCTTCATTGAACGCGCCGGCGGCTTGGCCGCCTAGGGGAAAGGGCGGCCTGGCCGCCTGAGCTTTATAGACATCGAACAGGGGAACCCGACCATGATGCACCGCCGCCTGCTGACCGCCCTGGCCGCCGCCGCCGCATTTGCCCCCGCCGTGGCGATGGCCCACCCCGGCATGCCCGGCCACACCCATGGCTTCACCGATGGCTTCGCCCATCCCTTCGGCGGGCTGGACCATCTGGCCGCCATGACCGCCGTGGGCCTGTGGGCTGGCCAGCAGACCAAAGGGGGGCAGGCCAAAGGGGGGCACGGCAGCCGAGCGGTGTGGCTGTGGCCCCTGGCCTTTCTGGCCCTGCTGGTGGCCGGTGCCATCGCCGGCGCCAACGGCCTGGCGCTGCCGGGTGTCGAATGGGGCATCGTCCTGTCGGTGGCGGCCCTGGGCTGGCTGACGGCCTTCGGCGCCCGGCTGCCCTTGGCCGCGGGCGTTGCCCTGATCGGCGCTTTCGCCCTCTGCCACGGCGCCGCCCATGGGGTGGAGATGCCGGCTGACGCCGATGGCCTGGCCTACGGCCTCGGCTTCGTCACCGCCTCCGCCGTCCTGCACCTCACCGGCGTCGCCCTTTCCCGCCTGGCGGAGCGCGCCGGCCTGCAACTGGTCCCGCGCCTGGCCGGCCTGGGCTTAGCGGCCATGGCGCCGCTGTTGCTGGCGGTGTGATGAGGCGCCTGCTTCTCCTCGGTGTGTTGGCCGCCGCCCCGGCGATGGCGGCCGACACGCCGCGTTGGATGGGCAACGGCGACAAGGCCGGCCTCGCCTATGATGGGGCGGGGGAGTTTTCCGGCATGGCGCTGAGCTGTGAGGCCGGCCCCCTGACCCTGTGGCTGGAAACCGACTGTGGTGGGGACGATACCTGTCCCGTGGCCCTGGTCCTGGATGGCCGCCCCATGCCTCTGGGCGTGGGACGGTATGTCGCCGATGGGATGAGCGGCGTGCTGGTGCCCTTCCCGGCCGCAGCGCTGGACCGCCTGGGCCGCGCCCGCCGCCTTCAATTTCGCATAGGATCGGCAGTGAGCCCGGCAATCACCACCGAGGGCCTGGCTGGGGCGATGGGGACGTTACGGGCCGCGTGTGGGGACGCTCAGCAACCGAAGTCCACCAGATAGAAGTGATCACCGACAGCGGCGTTGACGGCGTAACCGCAACTTAATTCCGACCCGGCGGCTCGATCATTCCAAGTGGTAGATTGTTGGCTGCGCGGTAATCCTATTTCGTCGCTCTCATCATAGACGACGCCGATGGTCATGGCGATGAAGCCGCCCCACTCGATGATTGCCAGTCTCGGCTGCCCAGTTTGGGGCAGGGCGCGGATTTGGGCCAGATAGCGGGGTCGAGCGATCGCAAAATGCAGGCGATCACCCAGAACGCGAGCGCCGAAAATGACCGGCTTTGGCCACAGGGCGGAAGCCAGGAAGACGAGGGGTAGGATGGCCATGGCGCAGGCCTGCGGAACGTTCCGCCGCCACGCCGATCGTAGGGCAGCCACGGTGGACGCCAGAGCTGCCCCGCTCCAGGCCACGATGACGACCAGTCCAGCGATCAGGTACAGGGGTGGTGCCGATAGCAGAACGGTCTCGATCAGCACCAGGCATAAGAAAAGACCGATGATGATCAGAATGGGCCGGTGGAAATGGTGTTGCAAGTCGGGCGGCATGTGATCAGCACCCCACGCCCACGGCATAGAAATGCTCGCCCAGTTCTGTGCGCACGCGATAGCCATAGGGGCAGGCGAGGTCGGTGTGCTCGGTCCGCGCCTTCGAGGAGGCGGATTGCCGCTCGGGCGGCAGGGTGACCTCATCGCTCTCATCATAGACCAGGCTGGTCGAGGCGACGATGAAGCCGCCCCAGCCCCAGACCAACAGCTTGGGTTCGCCGGTATCCGCCAGGGCGCGGACTTGGGCCAGGTATGAGGGGCGCCCCTGGGCGAAGTGCAGGTGGTCCGCCAGCGATTGCGCGCCACCCATGACCAGGCGGGGTTGAACCACCATCACCAGGAAGGCCAGGGCCAGCAGCGCCAGGGATAGGGCGCGCCGGGGCAGCCCGTCACGGCGGGCCCGCACCGCCTGGCGCGCCGCCGCCATCGCAGCACCACACCAGAGCGCGAGGAGCGCCAGGGCGTCGAACGGTGGTTCCCACTCCAGTGCGGTGTCGACCAGCACCAAGCCGGCGAAGAGGACGGCGGCGGCCGGGACGGGCCAAATAGCGGGACGGTCGGGGCTGAGGGTGGCGATGGCCATGAGGCAGCTCGGGTAGGGGGATGAGCTTACCTACCCTAGCCGTGACGCCTTGCCTCCTGGGCTGCATTTTCCCAGCAGAAACCGGCACTTATCGTGCATAATTTGTGCAGGCGGCAATCAGGGCGGGTCCTGCGCCGGGACCCGCGCCAGTTCCAGGATGGGCGTGTCCTTGATCAAATAAGGGCGCAGGTCGTTCCAAGGGATGGTCACTGCCGGCTCGCCAGCGGCATAGGGTGCCACCTCATAGGTTGCGAAGGCTACGCTCAGGCCGTCGCTGTCGAACTCCCAATGGGTAGGCTGGGCCACCATTGGCTCCAGTTCCGCCGCGGTGCCGGTGAACACTTTATTGTCTGGGCCAATGATCCCCTGTTCCACCAATCCGTCGTAGCAGCGCTTGGCCAGAAAGGCCCGCCATGGCTTGGCGGCGGCGAAGACGCGATCCGCCGTCAACTCCTTGCCCTCCTGGGCCAGGAAAAAGCGATTGGCGCTGTCGCTCGTGCCATGGGCGGCGCCGTGGCCGTAATCCCAGGTGTCGATCTGGATTTCGGCCACGTGGTCGGTGTAGGCGATCAGGCGGTAGGTGTTGACGATCTCCTCACTCGGTTGCGCCAGGCGGCCCGGCTTGGCCGCTTGCGTTTCGATGGTGGGGAATTTGGCCAGGGTGCGGATATAGGCGTTCACCTGTTTGTCCTGCGGCCGCGTGCCTGCCACCTGGTCCATGTTGAATTCCATCGTGCCGGTATCGTCGGCCCCGTCGGTTCCGGCCTCGGTGGCGACGTCGAAGCGCTGCATCTGATAGACGGTCGTGGTGCCGACAGTGCGCAGTGATTGGGGCAGGCTGCCCAGGCGCTCTTTATACTTTTCGCCCAGGCAGGTGGAAACGCCGTCCGGGGGGGCGCGTTTCACGGGTTTGCAATATCGGTGGACGTAGACCAGCCAGTTGCGCTGGTTCTGCACCAGTTCTGGCCTGATGTCGGCCGGGGCCGATGCCAAAGTCTGGCGATAGGCGGTGGCCAGCTTTTCGTCCACCGCCGACAGGGACGGGTCGGCGCAGATCGCCTTTTCCACCGCCGTTTCCGCTTTGGCGCAGTCGAAACTGGCGGCGCCGGCTTGGTCCCTTAGAAGAAGCAAGCCGGTGGCACAAACAAGGACACGGGAAAGGCGCACTGGAAAACTTCCTTCGCTTAAGGGTCGGTTGGCAAGTGAAGTAAGTCGCCAACCCGTCGCCACAACACCTCCCGTGTCGCCGGATCCACGGTGATGATCTGGCGCTCCAGTGTCGCGCGCAAGGCCGGTCCCATGTGCTCTTCCGGCATGAGCGTATAACCGTGGCGGCGGAACCAGGGGCCGTTCCAGGGTGGCGCCTGGAAGGTGGTCAGCGTCAGGGCCTCGGCGCCCAGGGCGCGGGCGTGGCTCAATGCCTGGGCCAGCAGGGCGGCCCCGATGCCCCGCCCGCCGGCCTCGGGCGCCACCGAAATATTGGCGATGTATAGCTGGCCGTCCTGCGGCTGCAGCAGAATGAAGCCGGCGGGTCGTCCCGCGTGCTCGGCCACCCACACCGTGCCGGCCGCCAGGCGTTCAAGCGCGATCGGTGGGCGGCTGGCGACGAAGGCCAAGTCCGGCCAGGCGGCGTAGCGGCGGCGGGCGGCGCCCTCCAGCGTTTGCAGGGCGGGCAACTCATCGGCTTCGGGCGCGCGCAGCATCACGCTCACGGCTTGGGGCGCCCACTATGCGCCGCCACCCAATCGGTGATCAGGTCCAGGGCCATGGGCGCGATCGTTTCAGGGATGCGGGCATATTCGGTGGGGGCGCCGGTATCGGCGGTCTGGAACATGTGGTTCAGGCCCGGCACCTCGCGCACCTCGGCCTTGGGGTCGTCGGTCAGGGCGGCGCGCAGGGCCGGCAGGTTTTCGGAGGCTGAGACCTGCAAATCCTTGGACCCCACCAGGGCCAGAACGGGCAGGCGCAGGGTGCGCAGGGCGGGGGCGGGATCATAGGTCAGGAACCAGCGGTACCAGGGCTTGGTCACCGCCTCGATCACCGCTTCGGACGTGGCGATGCGGTTGTCGCCGCCCATCATGCCGCCCTGCAGCAGGATGCGCAGGCGGGCGCGGGCGCGCTCCGGGTCCGGTTCGTCCTTCACGATGGCATACTCGCGGCGGTCCATGTCCACCAGACGCTCGGCCCCGGATGCCCCCACGCCGGTGGCGCCGGCGATCAGGCGCTTCTGGCTCAGCAGGATGGTCTCCCCATCCACGCCCGGGCCGGCCATCAGCACCAGCCAGGCGATGGTGGGGTCGCGGCTGGCCACCATGGGGGCGATCAGCCCGCCCTCGCTGTGGCCGATCAGGCCGATGCGGCGCGGGTCGATGTCGGCGCGGCCGCGCAAATAGGCGACGCCGGCGGCGGCGTCGGTGGCGAAGTCGGGCGTGGTGGCGGCATCGAAATCACCGGTGGATTGGCCCACGCCCCGGTCGTCCACCCGCAGCACGGCGATGCCGCGCCGGGTCAGCGCGTCGGCCAGCACCAGGAAGGGCTTGTGCCCCTCGATGGTCTCATCGCGGTCCTGGGGGCCCGATCCGGTGATCAACAGCGCGGCCGGAAACGGGCCCTTGCCCGGCGGCAGGGTCAGGGTGCCGGCCAGCCGGACGCCGGATGCCGCCGGGTTGTCGTAGGCCACGCTGACCGCACGGTAGGGGAAGGGCGGCCGGGGCACCTGGGGCCGTGCCTGCTCCGCCTGGATCTGCGCGGTGGTCAGGCGGGTCAGGGCCAGCGGGCGGGACTGGTGGGCCTGTCGCCAGGTGCCGGTCAGGGTCTGCCCGTCGGCCGACAGCGTGCCGGTATAGCCGCCCAGCACGGCCGGGATGTCGAAGGTGACGGCGTCGCCCTCACGGCTGATGCTGGGGATGGGCAAGCCCAGAACCTGCTGGTCCACGCTGTCCAGCGTGCCGGCCAGGGCGGGGGCGCCGCCGGGGCCGGGCGCGGCGGTGACATGGAACTCCAGCCGCAGGCGGGTCAGCCCGGTGTCCAGCGTGCCCCGCCAGTCGCCGGTCAGGGCGGCGGCGGGCGCCGCCGGTGCCTGGGATGGGGGCGGTGCCGCCCCCGCGGCGCCAAGCGGGGGGCCGCCGGCGCAGGCGGCCCATAACAGCACCGTCATCCGCATCCAAGCCCGTCGTCGCACCGTCCAGAGCCCTTCGCCAACTGGTCGTCCCGACATAAGCGTGGGGTCGACGGGCGTCGCTGTCCAGGGGGCAAGAGGTGGTGTGGCGGTGGGACGAGGCTCAGCCGCAAGGGTCAGGCGACGGCGGCGGCGCGCCGGATACCGGGATGGAAACGGCGGGTCGCCAGGATGCCGATCCCCACGAACAGCAGCAGCAGGACGCCTTCCGCGGCGCCGAAGGGCGGCTCGCTGCCCGTGGGGGCCAGCGCGTGCAGGGCCGGCACCTTCAGGAAGGATTGGGCCACGGCGACGAAGGCCAGCAGGAAGACGCTGGCGGTCAGGCTGGCGGCGTATATCCACCGCCAGGCCCCGCGCAGGGCGAAGGCGTAAAGGGCCGCGATGGCCACCGCCAGGATCAGCAGCGACAACGCCCCCACGCCATGCGAGGGCAGGAAGCCGCTGAAGGGGAAGCCGAAGCCGGTGAGGTCGGTCAGGACGGCCGCCGCCAGGTAGACGGCGGTCAGCGCCGGCGGCACCCGGCTGCCGAACAGGCCGTTGAGCAGGAGCAGTCCCGCCGCCAAGGCCAGCAGGCTGAGATCGGTATGGAAGCCCACATAGCTGGTCGGATCGAACATGGCTTGCTCCCCTTTGATCGAAAGGGCGGTCCCCTGCCGCCTATGGCTAATCTGCCACCCTCCGTCATGCGCGGTCTTGTATCGGCCGACCCTCTTCATGGATCATGCGCACGGGATGCGGGGCCCCGGCAGCGAGGCCCCTCTGCCTACGAAACAGGCTGCGGGCGGGATGCGGTCAACAGGATCGCGCCCCGCTTTCGGGAGAGGGCGCCGCACGGCATGATCGACAAGCTGGAATTCTTCATCGCGCTGGCCCGGGAACAGCATTTCGGCCGCGCGGCGGAGGCCTGCGGCGTCACTCAGCCCACCCTGTCGGCCGGCCTGAAACAGTTGGAGGACCAGCTGGGCGTGCTGCTGGTCAACCGTGGCGCGCGCTACATGGGCCTGACGCAGGAGGGGGAGCGGGTGCTGGACTGGGCCCGCCGCATCGTGGGCGATGCCCGCGCCATGCGGCAGGAGGTGCGGGCCTTGCGCCACGGCCTCAGCGGCCACCTGCGCATCGCCGTCATTCCCACGGCGCTGGCCATGGTGCCCATCCTGACCACGCCCTATCGCGAACGGCACCCGGGCGTGAAGTTCACCGTGCTGTCGCGCACCTCCATCGAGATCCTGCATCTGCTGGAAGGGCTGGAGATCGACGCTGGCCTGACCTACCTGGACAACGAGCCCCTGGGGCGGGTGCGCACCGTACCCCTGTACCGCGAACAGTACCGCCTGCTGATCTCCCGCGACAGCCCGCTGGGCGCCCGTGCCCAGGTCAGCTGGGCCGAGGTGGGGGAGATACCGCTGTGCCTGCTGACACCGGACATGCAGAACCGGCGGATCATCGACCGGCTGTTGGCCATCGCCGGCGCCACCTCGGCGCCGACCCTGGAATCCAATTCCATGATCGTGCTGTTCTCGCACGTGCGCACGGGCAAGTGGGCCAGCATCATGCCCGAGGTGCTGACCACGGCTTTCAACTTCCCGGAGGAGATCCGGGCCATCCCCATCGTCGACCCGGCGGCGGTGCATGACATCGGCCTGGTGGTGCCCTATCGCGACCCTATGACGCCCCTGACCGCTGCCTTGGTGGCCGAGGCCAAGAAGGTGGCCCGCACCTTTGGCGAGCCCATGGCCCCCTGACAGCCGCCCCCTGACCGCAAAAAACCCCCGGGGCGGTGGCCGCTCCGGGGGTTCTCTCACATGGTGCCCGGCGCTCGGGCGGTACTCAGTTCGACGCCACCAGCTTCTGGCGGACGTCGGCCAGCAGGGCCCGGGCCTCGGCGCGGCGGCCGGCATCCCACACGGGCTGGGTCACCGACACCGGCGCCTCCAGGGCGTGGGCCAGCACCTTGGCCGAGCGCTCGTACTCACCCTGCTGCGACAGGAACTCACCGTAGAAGTAGTTGGACTCCAGCCCGTTGGGGCTCAACGCGATCCCGCGCTCCAGATACTTGCGCGCCTTGCTGTCGCTGCCGAAGCCGATGGGGAAGCCCGGCATCAGGTAGTAGAGCGAGCCCAGGTTGACCGCCGACGCGCCGTCCAGGGCGGTGGGGTCGATCTTGTCGGCTTGCTCGAACAGATCGCGGGCCTTGCGTACCAGCTCCAGCGAGCCGGCGTTCTGCTCATAGCCGGCGATGCTGCCCAGGATCAGGGCGGTACTGATCATCGGCTCGGCACGGCCCGGGTAGCGGGTCTGCAGGTCGGTGGCGCGCACCAGCAGATCCCGCATCTTCAGGGCCTGGGCCTTATCGTCGTGCATCTGGTACTTGATGACCGACCAGTCGCGCAGCAGCTGCGTCACGTCCTGCGTCATCGCCGGGTCGGTGGCCTGGGGGGCCGCCGGGGCCGCCGCCGTCACCGCCGCCGGGCTGTCGACCGAGGCGGCCTGCACCGCGATTGGGGCCGCCAGCATGAGGCTCAGCAAGGTTGAGGTCGCAACAAAAATACGCGCACGCATGATCCACGTCCCAGTGACGGGCGTCCTATTTGGGCGTCCTATTTGATTTCGATGTGCCGCGGGCGGGCATGTGCGGGCCGGGCGGCGTGATAGAAGTTTTCTATCGCAACATGGAACGGCTGCGTTGATTATGGTCCGGCGATAGCCAACTTCTAATGACAGGGAGATTGCCTGAGAAGTGAGGCCGCTGCTGTGACGTCTGCCACAACAAGTACCCCGTGGGACCGTGAAAAGGCCGCTGAAGTCATTGCGGCGCACCAAAATCTTGAAGGGCCAGCATTGCCGATACTGCATGCCTTGCAGGAGACCTTCGGCCATGTGCCTGAGGATGCGGTGCCCTTGCTTGCGGACGCGCTGAACCTTTCGCGCGCCGATGTTCACGGAATTGTAAGCTTTTACCACGACTTTAGGGAGGCACCCGCCGGCCGCCACGTGGTGAAGCTGTGCCGGGCCGAGGCCTGCCAGTCCATGGGCGGCCATACCTTGGCGGAAGGCCTGCTGCGGCGCCTGGGCCTGGACTGGGGCGGCACCACCGGCGACGGGCAGGTGACGATTGAACCTGTCTATTGCCTGGGGCTGTGCGCCTGCGCCCCGGCGGCCCTGATCGACGGCCGCCCCCTGGGCCGCCTGAACCGCGAACGCCTGGACGCCGCCGTGAACGAGGCCCGCAACGATTGGTCGACGCCATGAGCACCCGCATCTTCATTCCCCGCGACGTGGCCGCCCTGGCGGTGGGCGCCGACGAGGTCGCGCGCGCCGTGGCGGCGCAGGCCGCCGCCCTAGGCGCCGCCGTCACCATCGTGCGCACCGGCTCGCGCGGTCTGTTCTGGCTGGAACCGATGGTGGAGGTGGAAACGCCCCTGGGCCGCATCGCCTACGGCCCGGTGCAGGCCGGTGACGTGGCCGCCCTGTTCACCGCCGGCTGGCTGACCGGCGCCACGCATCCCCTGCGCGTCGGCCGGCCGGAGGACCATCCCTTCCTGGCCCGCCAGACGCGGCTGACCTTCGCCCGCTGCGGCATCGTCGATCCCCTGTCGGTGGAGGATTACAAAGCCGCCGGCGGCTATCGCGGCTTGGCCAAGGCCATCGAGGTGGGCGGTGCCGCGACGGTGGAGGCGGTGACCAAGTCCGGCCTGCGCGGTCGTGGCGGCGCCGGCTTCCCCACCGGCATCAAGTGGAAGACGGTGCGCGACGCGGTGGCGGACCAGAAGTACATCGTCTGCAACGCGGATGAGGGCGACAGCGGCACCTTCGCCGACCGCATGATCCTGGAGGGCGACCCCTTCTGCCTCATCGAGGGCATGACCATCGCCGGTTTGGCGGTGGGCGCCACGCGGGGCTACATCTACTCCCGTTCCGAATACCCGCACGCCAACGCCACCATGCGGGCGGCGCTGGACATCGCGCGCGCCGCCGGCTTGCTGGGCCGCGACATCCTGGGCTCCGGCCTGGAGTTCCACCTGGAACTGCGCGTCGGTGCCGGCGCCTATGTCTGTGGCGAGGAAACAGCGCTGCTGGAAAGCCTGGAGGGCAAGCGCGGCGTGGTGCGCGCCAAGCCGCCGCTGCCGGCGCTGAAGGGCCTGTTCGGCCGGCCCACCGTGGTCAACAACTTGCTCTCCCTGGCCACCATTCCCGTCATCATGGATTTGGGCGCGCAATACTACGCCGACTTCGGCATGGGCCGGTCGCGGGGCACCATGCCCATCCAACTGGCTGGCAACGTCCTGCATGGCGGCCTGTTCGAGACGGCCTTCGGCCTGACCCTGGGCGAGATCGTGATGGAGGTGGGCGGTGGCACCGCCAGCCGCCGGCCGGTTCGCGCGGTGCAGGCGGGCGGACCCCTGGGCGCCTACCTGCCGCCTAGCCAGTTCGACACCCCTTATGATTACGAGGCCTTCGCCGCGCGCGACGCCCTGATCGGCCACGGCGGTCTGGTGGTGTTCGACGACACGGTGGATATGGCGCACATGGCGCGCTTCGCCATGGAATTCTGCGCCGAGGAATCCTGCGGCAAGTGCACGCCCTGCCGCATCGGTTCCACCCGGGGGGCGGAGGTGGTGGACCGCATCCTGGCGGGCCGCGACGTGGCGGCCAACATCGCGCTGCTGGAAGACCTGTGCAACACCATGAAGTTCGGCTCGCTGTGTGCGCTGGGGGGCTTCACACCCTATCCGGTGCTGAGCGCCATCCGTCATTTCCCCGAGGATTTCCACGGCCGGCCCCTGCCGGTCGCGGCTGAGTGAAGGAGGGTCCGGCCATGGGCTTGGTTCCTGAGATCGACTACGGCACCCCGCATCCCCGCGGCCTGAAGGGCGACACCGACGCCAAGATGGTCACCCTGACCATCGACGGCGAGACGGTGACGGTGGCGGAGGGCACCTCCATCATGCGCGCCGCCATGGACAGTGGCGTCACCATCCCCAAGCTGTGCGCCACCGACACGCTGGACGCCTTCGGCTCCTGCCGGCTGTGCCTGGTGGAAATCCAGGGCCGGGCGGGCACGCCTGCCTCCTGCACCACGCCGGTGGCCCCGGGCATGGTGGTATCCACGCAGACGGAACGGCTGAAGCGCCTGCGCAAAGGGGTGATGGAGCTGTACATCTCCGACCATCCGCTGGATTGCCTGACCTGTGCGGCCAATGGCGACTGTGAGCTGCAGGACATGGCCGGCGCCGTGGGCCTGCGCGAGGTGCGCTATGGCATGGAGGGGGCCAACCACCTGGGCCAGGCCAAGGACACGTCCAACCCCTATTTCACCTTCGACCCGTCGAAGTGCATCGTCTGCTCCCGCTGCGTGCGGGCCTGCCAGGAGGTACAGGGCACCTTCGCGCTGACCATCCAGGACCGGGGCTTCGCCAGCAAGGTTTCGGCCGGCATGGATGAGGACTTCATGGACAGCGAGTGCGTCAGCTGCGGCGCCTGCGTCCAGGCCTGTCCCACGGCCACCCTGATGGAAAAGTCGGTCATCGAGATCGGCCAGCCGGAGCATTCCGTCGTCACCACCTGCGCCTATTGCGGCGTGGGCTGCAGCTTCAAGGCGGAGATGCGCGGGACCGAGCTGGTGCGCATGGTCCCCTACAAGGATGGCGCCGCCAACCGCGGCCATTCCTGTGTGAAGGGCCGCTTCGCCTGGGGTTACGCCACCCACCGCGAGCGCATCCTGAAGCCCATGATCCGGTCCAAGATCACCGACCCGTGGCGCGAGGTGTCGTGGGAAGAGGCCATCAGCTACACCGCCGGCGAGTTCAAGCGCATCCAGGAGAAATACGGCCGCGCCTCGGTCGGCGGCATCACCTCCTCCCGCTGCACGAATGAGGAGACGTACCTGGTGCAGAAGCTGGTGCGCGCCGGCTTCGGCAACAACAACGTCGATACCTGCGCCCGCGTCTGCCACTCCCCCACCGGCTATGGCCTGGGCACGGCCTATGGCACCTCCGCCGGCACCCAGGACTTCGACAGTGTCGAGGATACCGACGTCGTGATGGTCATCGGCGCCAATCCCACCGATGGCCACCCGGTGTTCGGTTCCCGCCTGAAGAAGCGGCTGCGCCAGGGCGCCAAGCTGATCGTCGTCGACCCGCGCCGCATCGACCTGGTGAAGACCCCGCACGTAAAGGCGGCCCACCACCTGCCGCTGCGTCCTGGCACCAACGTCGCCGTTGTCACCGCCATCGCCCACGTCATCGTCACCGAGGGCCTGGTGAACGAGGCCTTCGTGCGCGAGCGCTGCGACTGGGACGAGTTCCAGGACTGGGCGGCCTTCGTCGCCGAGGAGCGGCATAGCCCCGAGGCCATCGCCGAGTATACCGGCGTGCCGGCGGCCGAGCTGCGCGCCGCTGCCCGGCTCTACGCCACCGGCGGCAACGCCGCCATCTACTATGGCCTGGGCGTGACGGAGCACAGTCAGGGCTCCACCACCGTCATGGCCATCGCCAACCTGGCCATGGCCACGGGCAACCTGGGCCGGCGCGGCGTGGGCGTGAACCCGCTGCGCGGCCAGAACAACGTCCAGGGCAGCTGCGACATGGGCTCCTTCCCCCATGAGCTGCCGGGCTACCGCCATGTCCACGACGACGCCACCCGCGCCATCTTCGAGGACATGTGGGGCGTGACCCTGGAGAGGGAGCCGGGCTTGCGCATTCCCAACATGCTGGACGCGGCCGTCGACGGCACCTTCAAGGGCCTGTACGTCCAGGGCGAGGACATCGTGCAGTCCGACCCCGACACCCACCACGTCATCGCCGGCCTGAAGGCGATGGAGTGCGTGGTGGTTCAGGACCTGTTCCTGAATGAGACGGCGGACTACGCCCACGTCTTCCTGCCCGGTTCCACCTTCCTGGAGAAGGACGGCACCTTCACCAACGCGGAACGGCGCATCAACCGCGTGCGGCGGGTCATGCCGCCGCGCAACGGCTACGCCGACTGGGAAATCACCCAGTTGTTGTCCAACGCCCTGGGCTATCCCATGACTTATAGCCACCCGGCGGAGATCATGGCGGAGATCGCGGCCACCACCCCGGGCTTCCGCAACGTGACCTACCAGATGCTGGACGAACGCGGCTCCGTCCAGTGGCCGTGCAACGACGACGCGCCCGAGGGCACGCCCATCATGCACATCAACGGCTTCGCCCGGGGCAAGGGCAAGTTCGTGCTGACGGAATACATCCCCACGGATGAACGCACGGGCGCCCGCTTCCCCCTGCTGTTGACCACCGGCCGCATCCTCAGCCAGTACAATGTCGGCGCCCAAACGCGGCGCACGGCCAACAGCGAATGGCACAAGGAAGACAGGCTGGAGATCCACCCGCACGACGCGGAGAACCGTGGCGTGCGCGACGGCGACTGGGTAAAGCTGCAAAGCCGCGCGGGTGAAACCACGCTGCGCGCCCTGATCACCGACCGGGTGTCGCCCGGCGTGGTCTACACCACCTTCCACCACCCCATGACCCAGGCCAATGTGATCACCACCGACTATTCCGACTGGGCCACCAACTGCCCCGAATACAAGGTGACGGCGGTGCAGGTCAGCCCCAGCAACGGCCCGTCCGACTGGCAGGAGAAGTACAAGACCCACAGCGACCTCAGCCGCCGCATCGTCGGCACGGATGCCGCTGAATGACGGACCGCGTGACGCCGGTGCCGCAAGCCTTGCCGGATGCCAGCCGCCCGGTGACCCGGGTGGCCTGGCGCGATGGCGTTCCCCTGGACGGGGACCGGGTGGTGGCGGAGGAGACGGCGGTGGCCATCAGCTACGACAGTGCGGCCTACGCCGTGCTGATGGCGACCCCGCGCGACCTGGAAGACTTCGCCCTGGGCTTCAGCGTGACCGAGGGCATCATCACCGGCCGTGCGGACATCGCCGACCTCGACCTGGTGGTGGTGCCGGAAGGGGTGAACGTCCGCCTGTGGCTGGCCAAGACCCCGGGGGAGGCGCTGGAACGCCGTCGCCGTCGCCTGGCCGGCCCCATGGGCTGCGGCCTCTGCGGCCTGGAAAGCCTGGCGGAGGCGACACGGGCCCTGCCGGTGGTGCCGCAGGGCTTCACCATTGATGCGACCCAGGTGGCCGCCGCGCGCGACGACCTGGCCAACCATCAGCCGCTGTTCGAGGAGACGCGGGCCGTCCACGCCGCCGGCTTCTGGCGCCCGGATACGGGCATGGTGGCGGTGCGCGAGGACGTGGGCCGCCACAACGCGCTGGACAAGCTGGCGGGCGCCTTGATCCGGGGCGGTATCGACGCCGCGTCCGGCCTGGTGGTGATGAGCAGCCGGGTGTCGGTGGAACTGGTGCAGAAGGCGGCGGCCATGGGCGTGCCGGTGCTGGTGGCGGTTTCTGCCCCCTCAGCCCTGGCCATCCGCACGGCCGAGGCCGCCGGCATCACCCTGGTGGCGGTGGCCCGGCGCGACGGGTTCGAGGTGTTCACCCATGCCGGCCGGATCGTACCGGGCGATGGGATGGAAGCGAAGCAAGGGAATACACGGCATGTCGCCTGACAAGCTGGTCTATATGGCCAATCAAATCGGCAAGTTCTTCACCTCGCAGCCGGGCGACAAGGCAGCGGCCGGCATCGCCAACCACATCGCCAAGTTCTGGGAACCCCGGATGCGCCAGGCGATCCAGGCGCATGTGGCCCAAGGCGGGGGCGGATTGGATCCAGAGGTGCTGAAGGCGGTGGAAAGTTTGCCCAAAGTAAATTAGACTATCTGTGTAGAATAAAAACAGTACCGGGGGGATCGGTGGCGCTCCTGAAAGGGCGGCCATCTGCTTTTTACTGGCCATAAATAAAGCGGGAGACGTCAATGAGTGTGGCAACTTCGGGCCGCACGGGTGGAAGCTCGTCCGGCTCGATCCTGGATCGCGAAAGGATAGTCGCAAAGGCGGGTTTCAACCGTTGGCTGGTACCGCCGGCGGCGCTTGCCATCCATCTCTGCATCGGTATGGCCTATGGTTTCAGCGTCTTCTGGCTGCCGCTGTCCAAGACCTTGGCCGGTACGGACGAGGCGGCGTGCAAGAGCATCTCTCTAATTGCAGAGCTTACAACCACTACCTGCAATTGGCAGGTCTCCGACCTGACCCTGATGTATACCCTTTTCTTCGTCGTTTTAGGCTCGGCAGCGGCGGTCTGGGGAGGCTGGCTGGAACGGGTGGGTCCCCGGCGCGCAGGTGTCGTCGCTGCCTTCTGCTGGTGTGGCGGCATGGTGGTGTCGGCGGTGGGCATCATGGTCCACCAGCTCTGGTTGCTGTGGCTGGGCGGCATCGTCGGCGGCGTGGGCCTGGGGCTGGGCTACATCTCACCCGTCTCCACCCTCATCAAATGGTTCCCCGACCGGCGTGGCATGGCCACCGGCATGGCCATCATGGGCTTCGGCGGCGGCGCCATGATCGGGTCGCCCCTGGCCAACATCCTGATCAATCAGTTCAAGAGCTCCGATAGCGCGGGCGTGTGGCAGACCTTTCTGGCGATGGCCGCCATCTATTTCGTCTTCATGATGGCCGGCGCTTTCGGCTATCGCGTCCCGCCCGCCGGCTGGCGGCCGGATGGCTGGACGCCGCCGGCGGCGGCGCAGCGGGCCATGATCACCCATGGACATGTTCACCTGGACAACGCGCACAAGACGCCGCAGTTCTGGCTGATCTGGGCGGTGCTGTGCCTGAACGTCAGCGCTGGTATCGGTGTCATCGGCATGGCCTCGCCCATGCTGCAGGAAATCTTCGCCGGCAAGCTGATCGGCTATCCCGAGTTGGGCTTCGACCAGCTGGACCCGGGGCAGAAGACGGCCATCGCCACCATCGGCGCGGCTTTCACCGGCTTGATCTCGCTGTTCAACATCGGTGGCCGCTTCTTCTGGGCCTCCATGTCGGACAAGCTGGGCCGCAAGATGACCTATTGCGTCTTCTTCGTCCTGGGCCTGGTGCTGTACGCGGCGGCGCCCAGCCTAGCTCGCGCCGGCAGCGTAGCGCTGTTTGTGCTGGCCATCGGCGTCATCCTGTCCATGTACGGCGGCGGCTTCGCCACTGTGCCGGCCTATCTCGCCGACATCTTCGGCACCCAGTTTGTGGGCGCCATCCATGGACGTCTGCTAACCGCTTGGTCGGTGGCGGGTGTCGCCGGGCCGTTCGTCGTAACCCGCATCCGCGACGCTGAACTGGCGCTGAAGGTGCCGAAGGATCACGTCTATGACGTCACCTTCTATGTCCTCGCCGTGTTCCTGATCATCGGCCTGCTGTGCAACCTGGCCATCAAGCAGCTGGCGGCCAAATGGTTCATGAGTGATGCGCAGGTGGCGGCCTTGCAGGCCAAGACCGCCAACGCCAACGCTACCGGCGGTTCCTTCGGCATCGGTCGGGGCGGCCTGAACGGCCCGGCCCTGCTGGCCTGGCTGGCGGTGGGCCTGCCCATCCTGTGGGGTGTGTGGACCACCCTGCAGAAGGCGGCGCCGCTGTTCAACTAAGCGTGCGGTTGGGTCCTAACGACAAGGGGCGCGCCTGGATGTCAGGCGCGCCCCAAAATCGTATAAATGTAGATGGGCGTGTCTTAATTCAGGTTGCGGCGAATGGATGGAATTTGGAAATGGGTGGCCATTATTGGGTTTTCCGGGCTTGGTATCTTGGGTCTTGTTCTCATATTCCCAGTGTTCATCGCCTTCGTGATGTCATTTGACGGCGGGAATGGGAATTATCAGGCATGGATAATAAGATTTATCATTATTTCTATTCCATTCTTGTTGATAATTTTCTCGTTGATGTCCTTCACCATATTTGGGCGAAGCCCCTATAAGGCCAAAGCTATCACTGTCATTGCGATCTGGTTTTTTCTGGTATTGGGCTGGCATCTAATTTAATCCCACTGACTGGACAAAAGTTAAGGGCGCCTCCCTGGGGAAGGCGCCCTTTGTCGTGGGGAATGTTCGCACTTACTGCGCCGTCCAGCCGCCATCCATGGGCAGGGGCACGCCGGTCATCTGGGCGGCGGCGTCGGTGCAGAGGAAGGCGGCCAGTTCGCCCAGCTCTTCCGGCGTGGTGAACTTCTTGGACGGCTGCTTTTCCGACAGCAGCTTCAGCTCGGCATCCTTCTCGCTGATGCCGTCCTTGGCCGCCATGTCCTTGATCTGCTTTTCCACCAGCGGCGTCAGCACCCAGCCGGGGCAGATGGCGTTGGCGGTGATGTCGATCTCGGCCGTTTCCAGGGCCGCCACCTTGGTCAGGCCGACGACGCCGTGCTTGGCCGCGACATAGGCCGCCTTGTGCGGGCTGGCCACCAGGCCGTGGGCGGAGGCGATGTTGATCAGCCGGCCCCAGCCCTGCTTCTTCATGTAGGGTAGGGCATAGTGCATGCCCCAGAACACGCCGGACAGGTTGATGGCGATGATGGCGTTCCACTTGTCTTCGGGGAAATCCTCGATGGCCGCCGTGTACTGGATGCCGGCGTTGCTGACCAGCACGTCGATGGACCCGAAGGTCTCCACCGTGGCGTCGATCATCTCCTTGATGGAGGACGGCTTGGAAATGTCGGCGGCGTTATAGGCGGCGCGCACGCCGAACTCGCTTTCCAGGCCGCTGCGGATCTTCTCGATCTCCGCCGCGTCGCCGAAGCCGTTCAGCATGATGTTGGCGCCCTTGGAGGCCAGGACGCGGGCGATGCCCAGGCCGATTCCGCTGGTGGAACCGGTGACGACGGCGGATTTACCCTTCAGCATGACTACCCCTATAAGTTGAGGACGTTCGGTGAATCTCGATTCCGTTGGCAGCGCGCGGCCGACCATGGCGGCCGCCCCGTAAGCCTGGTGTGCCGCCCCTGATATAAGGCCATGTGTGCGCCGCCGAAAGCCCCGCCCACGGCCTAAGCCGTTGTCATAGGCCGATTGCCGCCGGAATCTACAAATCAGGGCATCCGGTTCTGGTGCACCGGCGTCCTGGCATGCCGTGCCCGCGCATCAACGGTTGCCGGGTCATCACATAACTGTCACCGTCTACGGATATTACTGAAGAACACACTCTTTATTGCGGCCGGAAGGTCCGATCCCTCCTTGATCTTGATGCCTGAAGAGCGAGAGACCGGCATCCCCCGGCAGGGAACCCAGGGGCGTCCGGCCGCCGGATCCTCAGCGCCGCCCCCTGCCGCCCTGCCGGCGGGGGAGGGGGGCGCCGTCGCCTTGCCGGCCCGCTGGCGCGACGTTGTGGCGCACCTGCATCCCGTCTTCCAACCCATCGTGCAGATGCGCACGGCCCGCGTGCATGGGCATGAGGCCCTGCTGCGCGGGTGGGAGGCTGCGGGCTTCGCCAGTCTGGCGGCCTTGTTCCAGGCGGCCGCCGACGAGGGCGCGCTGCCGGCCTTGGAAGCGCACATCCAGGCCGCCGCCGTGGCCGCCTTCCTGGCGGCGGGCGGTACGGCCGAGGTGCGCCTGTTCCTGAACATCCATCCCCAGGCCCAGGGCCAGGTACCGCCCCCGCCACAGGGCGAACAGCTGCACCTGGTCTATGAGACGACGGGGACGGGGCCCGTTCCCACCCGTGCCGGCCGTGACGGTGGTGACCGGCGCGGCCGCGTCGACATCGCCTTCGATCGCTTCGGCGTGGGTGTCGCGGATTTCCAGCGCCTGCTGGCCAGCCCGCCCAGCTATGTGAAGATCGATCGCGCCTTCATCAGCGGCGTGGACGGCGACCAGGCCAAGCGCGCCTTGCTGGGCCAGTTGATCGGCAGCGCACACGCCCTGGGCCTGGCCACCATCGCCGTTGGCGTGGAGACCTCGCGCGAATTCTATGTCTGCCGGGATCTGGGCTGCGACCACGCCCAGGGCTTTCTGTTGGGCCGCCCCGGCGGCAGCCTGCTGGCCGAGGCCAGCGAGATCGCCGAGTCCCTGACCCGCAGCGACCGCCGCCGCCCGTCCGACGCGCGCCAGCGCCTGATCGAGCTGATCGAACGCATCGCGCCCCTGCCGCTGGAGGCGCCCAAGGCCAAGCTGCTGGAGTATTTCGGCAACCTGGCCGCCCCGCCGGTGGTGCCGGTGGTGGACCGGGCGGGCGTGCCGCGCGGCCTGATTCGCGAACGCCACCTTAAGCCCTTCGTCTATTCGCGCTACGGCACGGAAATCCTGCGCAACCGTGCCTTCGGCAACACGCTGAAGGACTTCGTCATTCCCTGCCCGGTCTGCGACATCGGGACACCCCTGGAACGCGTGATCGAGCTGTTCGCCGAGGCGGCGGACAGCGACGGCGTCATCATCGTCGAGGGCGGCGAGTATGTCGGCTTCCTCAGCAGTCAGTCGCTGGTGCGCCTGCTGCACGAACACCGCCTGGCCACGGCAGTGGACCAGAACCCGCTGACCCGCCTGCCCGGCAATAACGCCATCACGGCCCAGGTGGAGGCGCTGGTGGCGGATGGCGAGCGGGACCATGTGCTGGTCTACCTGGACTTCGACAACTTCAAGCCGTTCAACGATTATTTCGGCTTCCGCCAGGGTGATCGCGCCATCCTGATGTTCAGTGAGCAGTTGAAGGTCCAGGCGTCCGCCCTCGGCGGTTTCGCCGGTCACATCGGCGGTGACGACTTCTTCCTCTCGTGCAGCGGCCTGACCGCCGATCGCATGCGGGAACGGCTGGTGGCCTTCCTGGGCCGCTTCCGCTCCGACGCCGAAAGCCTTTACGACGTGGAAACCCGGGAACGCGGGTGGTTCGAGGCGAAGGACCGCGAGGGGCGCGTGCGGCGCTACCCCTTGCTGCGGGTCAGCGCCGTCATGGTGCAGCTTGTGGCCGGCGCGGCCCGTCCGGGTCTGGAAACACTTGTGGAACTGATCGCCGTCCATAAAACTGCGGCGAAGGCGGCGCCCGACAACCTGTTCCTGGTGGCAGGATGACGGATGCGGTCGTCAGCCGGCCGGCCCCGGATGTCTTGGGACGCCGGCCGGAACATAAGACATTTGGGGCGCTATTCTCCTTGGTCAGGTACTCTTTCCACCACTCGGCGGGTGATCCGGCCGGCCCCGGCGGGGCTGCGGCGGGCATGGGCGGCGCTCCGACGGACGGCGCCGGCGCCCCTGACGATTCGCTGGCGGGGGTTTCCCCGGGCGGCGCGCCGGCCGATGGCGGGAGTGACAACGACGCCCGTGTGGCCGGCTCCCGTTTCCATTGGTCGTTCTGGTCCTCCCTGTCCTTCAAGGAAGGCGTGCGCGGCGCCTTGGCCGCCCTCTTGATCGGCTTCGCCTTTTCCGCGGTGGAGATCGGCTGGGCCGCCAGCCGTGAGCGTGAAAAGGTCCTGACGATCATCGATGACATCGCCGCCCAGGTCGAGGGCAGCGCCGCCATCGCCGCGTGGAACCTGGATGCCCAGCTGGCCAACCAGGTCATCATGGACAACCTGAAGCTCCACGCCGTGTCCGGCGTGGAAATCCTCCTGAAGGATAACGAGCGGCTGGCCGGCGTGCGGCGCAAGCCGGCGCAGGACGGCTGGCTGACGGGGCCGCTGTCGCGCCTGGTGTTCGGCGACCTGTCCACCATCCGCCGCCCCTTGCGCCAGCCCAACAGCCCCAATGGCGAGGTCATCGGCGAACTGCGCCTGGACCTGGACCCGGTGGTCCTGGCCCGCGACCTGCTGATCCTGGCGGGCACCGGCCTGGTCAGCGGCGTGCTGCGCAACCTGCTGCTGGGCCTGGCGCTGGTGGCGGTGCTGCACCGCTACGTGACCCGGCCGCTGTTCAGCCTGGGCCGGTCCATTTCCCGCATCAATCCCGACCGCCCCATGGAAACGGCCCTGCCGCTGCCGGCGGGGCATGAGCGGGATGAGCTGGGCTACATCGCCGCGCGCACCAATGAGCTGCTGGCCCGCCTGGCCTCCAGCCAGGAGGCGCAGCGCCGCATGGCCACGCGCGACCTGCTGACCGGCCTGCCCAACCGCGTGCTGCTGACGGAGGAACTGGGCCGCTCCCTGCCCAAGGCGGAGCGCGCGGGCTATCACGTCGCCGTCTTCCACCTGGATCTGGACCGGTTCAAGACCGTCAACGAAAGCTATGGCCTGGATGTGGGCGACCGCGTGCTGCGCGAGGTGGGGGCCCGCCTGACCAGCGTGCTGCGCGCCGGTGACAGCGTGGCGCGCCTGGGCGCCGACGAATTCGCCGTGGTGGCCGAGGACATCGCCCAGCCGGAGATGGCGGCCCGCCTGGCGGAACGCATCCTGGACACCCTGGCCGCCCCCTATGCCATCGACGGCCATTCCGTGGCGCTGACCGCCAGCGTGGGCATGGCGCTGTTCCCCGGCGACGGGCGCGATCCCGAGCCGCTGCTGCGCGGCGCCGACGTCGCCATGTGCACGGCCAAGGCGGCCGGCGGGGGGCGCTATCGCTTCTTCGCGCGCGAGATGATGGACCGGGCGGTGGCCCGCCTGCACAACGAGACGGCGTTGCGCCGCGCCATCGAGGAAAACCAGTTCGTCCTCTACTACCAGCCCAAGCTGGAGACGCTGACCCGCAAGCTCAGCGGGGTGGAGGCGCTGCTGCGCTGGCAGAAGCCGGACCGGCTGGTCATGCCGGGCGATTTCATTCCGCTTGCGGAAGAAACCGGATTGATCGTGCCCATCGGCGCCTGGGTGCTGCGCACGGCCTGCGAACAGGCGGCGCGCTGGCTGGCAGCGGGGCACGCCGTACCCGTCTCCGTCAACGTCTCCGCCCGCCAGTTGCAGGAGGCGGGGCTGGTCGACCTGGTGGCGGACTGCCTGGCCAAGTCCTATCTGCCGCCCGAGCTGCTGAACATCGAGATCACCGAGACCAGCATGATGCGCGACCTGGACCACAGCGAGGCGCTGCTGGCGCGCCTGCGCGACCTGGGTGTGGGCATCAGTGTCGACGATTTCGGCACGGGTTATTCGTCGCTGGCCTATCTGCGCCGCCTGCCGGTGACGGCGCTGAAGCTGGACCGCTCCTTCGTGAACGACATCCCCGCCGAAACCGCCATCGCCACGGCGGTGCTGGATCTGTCACGCAGCTTCGGCCTCAAGACCGTGGCCGAGGGCGTGGAGACGGAGGAGCAATGGCACTGGCTGGCCCAGCAGGGCTGCGCCGAGGTCCAGGGCTTCCTGTTCGCCCGTCCCATGCCGGTGGATCTGGTGGAGCGCGACTTCCTGCAGGGCTGAGCCCCGCGCCGAAGACCTGCAGGGCTGAGCCCCGCGCCGAAGACCTGCAGGGCTAAGCCCTGCGCCGAAGAAAGGTGAAGTGGCCATACAACCATAGGACAATACGCCGGCTTCCGCGGCCGGCGTACCTTGGCGCATCCCCATAGCCTGAACCAAAGCCAGGACGACGCCATGATCAAAGTCAGCGTGCTGTACGCCAACGAACCCGGCGCCCGTTTCGACCACGATTATTATCGGGACCGCCACATGCCGCTGGTCCAGGAAAAGCTGGGCGCCGCCTGCCTGTTCTACACGGTGGACAAGGGCCTGACCGGCGCCCCGCCCAGCGAAGCGCCGGCCTATGTCGCCATGTGCCACATCTTTGCCGAGTCCGCCGACAGTTTCTGGGCCGCCTTCGGGCCCGTGGCCGAGGAGATCGTGGCCGACATCGCCAACTACACCACCCTGTCGCCGACCATCCAGGTGAGCGAGGTGGTGGTGGGCGCCGGCCGCGGCTGACCTCCAGCCCTCTCGGCCCCCTATCCCCGGGGCAGCGGGGCGTTCGCCAGTTCCACCACCAGGCAGCAGCCGTCCAGGCGGGTGTGGTCGTAATAGGCGCGCCCGTCGTGCAGTTCCGCGATGCGCCGCACCAGATAGAGGCCGACGCCGATGCCGGGCACGCGCTCGGCCGATGACAGGCGCACGAACTTGCCGAAGATGCGCTCCCGGTCGGCCGGCGGCACGCCGGCGCCGGCATCGATCACCCGCACGGTGCTGCGCGTGGCCGTCTGGGCCAGTTCCACCCGGATGGGCTTGCCGGGCGGGCCGTACTTGGCGGCATTTTCCAGCAGGTTGAGGATGGATGTCTTGAGGAGGGCGGGGTCGCCCTGAATCTCGTTCGGCACCACGCCCTCCAACCGCACCGCCTGCTCGGGGTGCGAGGCGCGCAGGGACCGGACGGCCTCGGCCACCACCTCTTCCAGGATCAGCGATTGGGTTTCCAGGTGCAGGCCGGGCGACCGGTCGGTCTCACGGCGCAGGCCGACTTCGATGATTTCCACCAGGCGGTCCACGGCCCGGCCCATACGCTTCAGCAGGTCATGGCCTTTGGCGCCCTCCGCCAAGGCGGCGGAGCCTTTGATCTGCAGGATGTCGATGCCGGTGCGGATGATGGACACCGGCGTGCGGTATTCGTGCGACACCATGTCGATGAACTGGATCTGCTCGCGCACCGCCTGGCGCTCGGCGGCCAGGGCCTCCTCCAGGCTTTCCTTGGCGGCCGACAGCTCGCGGGTGCGCAGCGCCACCATGTCCAGGGCCCGCTGCTCGGCATGGACGGAGGCCGACAGCGCGGCGGCCTGCGCCTCCTTCCGCTCCTTTTCCGACCGACGCACGCGCGACGCGATGGCGATGTTCATCAGGATCATATGCACCAGCGACGCCGCCTGCGACGCCGCCTCGGTCAGGCTGATCTCAGGGATCACGCCCAGGGTGCGCATGAAGCCCATCAGGGCCGCCATGCAGGCGGAGCCGAAGGCCAAACTGTACATCAAGGCGCCGGGATGCCCCCGCCGCGCCAGCCAGATGGCGCTGCCGATATAGATGAACATATAGGCCGACGTGACCGTGGCCAGCGTGGCGCCGGCCACCGTGTAATAGCCGGCGAAGGTGGCGACGATGCCCAGGGCGCCCAGAACGATGGGGATGCGGTTCAGTAGGCTGATCAGCGGCAGGGTGCGCCGCAGGTTCAGAAACTCCTCCGTCAGCAGGGCGCCGGCCAGGATGCCGCCGCAGACGCTGGTGCCGGTGATGAGGTTGGCCAGCTTGGGCGCGGGCCCGGGAAGGATCTGCGCCAGCGCGCCGAAAGATCCGAACGCCAGTCCGATCAGGCTGATCAGGTACAGGGCGTAGTAGAAGTAAACCCGCTCCTGCAGCCAATAACTATGGATGAGGTTGGAGATCAGCACCGCCACCGCCATGCCCAGCACGAAGCCCAACCAGATGGACTGCATGCTGACGTGGTTCATCAGCGGGATCAGGCGATAGATTTGGCCACTGAGGATGGTGGCGCTGGTGGTGTGGACATGGACATAGATCCAGGCCTGGCCGGCGCCGTCGAAGACCAGCGGCTGGGTGAAGCTGCGGAAGCGCAGCATGCGGTTGGCCGTGGGCTCGCTGTCGCCCTGCACCGTCCGGGCATAGGCCTCGGCCGGCGGCGGCGGCGCATCGACCGCCGTGAAGGCGACGTCGGTTTCCACCATGTCGAGGAAGCTGGGCAGCAGTTCCAGGTACCAGGTATCGTCACTGTCCGGAGGCCGCACGATGCGCATCCTGACCCAAGTGTCGGTCAGGGTGAACCCGCGGTTGAGATTGGCGGCCAGGGGCTGAAAGCGGTGGCTGGCGTCGCCACCCGTCACGTCGGCCAGGGTCAGCGACCCATCAGGGTCGATCAGGAATTCGAGGTGGCCGGCAATGGGAAGCGTCCGCGTTTCGGCCCCCAGGCGCAGCGGCGGCGCCTTCCAGCCGTCGAGGCCAGCTTCGGCCCATGCGGGCGGGGCACACAGCAGCGCCAAGGCGACAATGCACAGCCATAGCCACCCGCCCCGTGGCCATCCCCCCGCTGGCCATCCGCTGGGGCGCCGCCGGGCGGGCGCTACGGGGGATGGGACGGTGGCGGTCATGGTGCGGTGGGGGACTACAGCTGCTTGATGGGGGCGGAGAACAGGTAACCCTTGGCATGGACGGTTTGGATAGGGAAGGCCTCACCCACCGCGGCCTCGATTTTCCGGCGCAGGCGGCTGACCAGGGCGTCCAGGCCCCGGCTGCCTTGCACCGTGTTGGCGTAATCCAGCGTTTCCAGCAGGGCGGTGCGGTCCACCGCCCGGCCCGGATCCTGGGTCAGGGCCACCACCAGGTCGAATTCCTTGGCGGTCAGGCGCACGGCCATGCCGCGCGGCGACAGCACGGACCAGCGCGCATTGTCCAGCACCCAGGGCTCGCTGGAGGATGGGGCCTGCAGGCTGGGAAGATCGTTGACATCCGGCCCGGCGGCCAGGCGGCGCGCCAGGTTGGTGGCGGCGATGGCCAGCTCCCGGCAATCCACCGGCTTCACGAAGTACAGGTCGGCGCCGCTGGTGAAGCCTTTCAGCCTGTCGTCCACCCGCGACCGGGCCGTCAGGATGATCAGGCCCATGTTGGTATTGGCGCGCAGGAAGCTGGCGATGGCGTAGCCATCCTGGTCGGGCAGGCCGATGTCCAGGATGACGATGTCCGCCGGCTCCTTGGCGATCTGCTGGTACAACTCCAGGCCCGAGCCCGCCGTGGTGACCGCCAGGCCTTGGCTGCTCAGGCAGTGGGCCAGTAATTCCCGAAGGTCCACATCGTCTTCCACCAAAACCACACGCGGGGCGACGACTCCAACGCTCGCATCCAGGTCTGCCATAGAAAATCTTTTCTATTAAAAGGTTTTAGCGATGGTTCGGGTACAAATTTTTTGGGCCGTATCCTCAGATCGGCCCTGCCGCTGGAACTATTCTGATGCGCATTCTAATTTTTCATTAATTTTATAGCAATACGATGCGTGCCGCCTCGAATCCTGGCGGGTATGTGCGCCGTCACCTACGGATTTCAGCTCCCGGTGGCATGAAGGGCGTTGCCGCCGACGGCGTGGTTGTTTACGCTCGCCTCTTCACGAAAAAGGTCGCCGGCCTGGACGGGACGGCGCCCAAAGAACCAGTCCGCCGGCCGCGCCGGTGCCAAGGCTGGATCATCGGGGTGTCATCGATGGGTCAGGCGAAGCAATGGACGCTGCTGCGCGCCGCCGAGCAATGCTATCGCGTTGCCGCCAGCGTGCCCTCGGGTCCTGAGCGGGACCTATGGATCCGCCGGGGCGGCATGCTGGAGGCGGACAGCGTGGCCGCCCTGTTGACCGGTCCCTGGCCTGAGCGCTGGCCGGCCCGGACCGTGCCGGATGATCTGCCTTATGATGAGGCCGCCGAGTCTCCTTCGGTTTCGTCTGTGTCGGCCGACACCGCCAAGCCCAGTCTGGTGGAATAATTTCCCGGAACCATCGCCGGCGTGTTCATTCCTGACCAACCTCTTGTTACGTGCGACGCAACGGCGCCCTGCGGTCGCCAGTAATTGACACTGGCAGATGGCTGGCAGAGTGTGCCCAGCTTATACGACGCGTCATCATCTTCGAGGTTTCTTCAAGTGACCGGCCTAGTTTCTTCCGCCGCACCCTCTTCCTCGGGCCGTTACCCCTCGGGTCGTGAATTGCTGGAGGCCATGGGCCTCGCATCGCGCCAGACCGAACAGCGCATGGAAGCGCTGCTGCCCACCCCCGCCCGCTACATCGGCCGGGTGCAGGAAGCCGCCCGCTACGCCGTATTCGCCGGCGGCAAGCGTTTGCGCCCCTTCCTGGTTAAGTCGTCGTCCGCCCTGTTCGGCGTGTCCGAGGACAACTGGCTGCAGGCCGCCGCGGCGGTGGAGATGGTGCACACCTACAGCCTGGTGCATGACGACTTGCCCTGCATGGATGACGACACCCTGCGCCGCGGCAAGCCCACCACCCATGTCCAGTTCGACGAGGCGACGGCCCTGCTGGCCGGTGACGCCCTGCTGACCCTGGCGTTCGAGGTGCTCTCCCAGCCGGCGGCCCATGCCGACGCGGGCGTGCGTTGCGCCCTGATCGCCAAGCTGGCCCAGGCCGGCGGAACGCTGGGCATGATCGGCGGCCAGATGATGGATATGGAAGCGCCGAATTCCGACTTCGGCTACGACGAAATCCTGACGCTGCAAAAGCTCAAGACCGGCGCCTTGTTCGAATTCTGCTGCGAGGCCGGCCCCATCCTGGGCGGCGCCAGCGAAGCGGAACGCGCCCTGCTGCGTGACTACGCCGCGGATTTCGGCCTTGTCTTCCAGATCTCCGACGATCTTATTGACGCCACCGGCGACGCCGGCAAGGCGGGCAAGACCGTCGGCAAGGATGAGGCGCAGGGCAAGGCGACCCTCATCTCCTTGCTGGGCCTGGACGCCGCCCGTGCCAAGGTGGTGGAACTGGCCGAGCAAGCGGCGGCCCGTCTGGATGGTTTCGGTCCGGCGGCGGATTCGTTGCGCGGCCTGCCCTTCATGCTTATCGACCGAGAGTCGTGATTTATCACGATCTGTGCAAAAGTGTTTGTCTGTCACCGGCCCGTAAGAGGTCGGTTAGAATTATTTGGGAGCCGATGAATGGCGACGAAGACCCCGTTGTTGGACCAGTGTCCGACGCCTGAGCGCCTGCGCGCGCTGCGCCCTGAGCAGCTGCGGCAGGTTGCGGACGAGCTGCGGTCCGAGACCATCGACGCGGTGTCGGTGACGGGCGGGCACCTGGGTGCGGGCCTGGGCGTGGTGGAACTGACGGTGGCGCTGCATTACGTGTTCGACACGCCGGCGGACCGCATCATCTGGGACGTGGGGCACCAGGCCTATCCGCACAAGATCCTGACGGGGCGGCGCGACCGCATCCGCACCCTGCGCCAGGGTGGCGGGCTGTCGGGCTTCACCCGGCGGTCGGAGAGCGAGTACGACCCGTTCGGTGCGGCGCACAGCTCCACCTCCATTTCGGCCGGGCTGGGCATGGCGGTGGCGCGCGACCTGGCGGGCGGGAACAACCACGTCATCGCCGTGATCGGCGACGGGTCGATCTCGGCCGGCATGGCGTATGAGGCCATGAACAACGCCGGGGCCCTGGGCTCGCGCCTGGTGGTGATCCTGAACGACAACGACATGTCGATCGCGCCGCCGGTGGGTGCGGTGTCGGGCTACCTGGCCAAGCTGGTCAGCAGCAGCCAGTACCGCCACCTGCGGGACATCGGGCGCCAGGTGGCGGAACACCTGCCTCGTCCGCTGCAGAACGCGGCGCGGCGGGTGGAGGAATACGCCCGGGGCATGGTCATGGGCGGGACGCTGTTCGAGGAGCTGGGCTTCTACTACGTCGGGCCCATCGACGGGCACGACCTGGACCAGCTGGTGCCCATCCTGGAGAACATCCGGGATGAGCCGAACGGCCGCCCGGTGCTGATCCACGCGGTGACGCAGAAGGGCAAGGGCTACGCCCCGGCGGAGGCCTCGGCCGACAAGCTGCACGCGGTGGGCCGGTTCGACGTGGTGACGGGCGCCCAGGCCAAGGCCAAGGCGAACGCGCCGACCTACACCCGTGTCTTCGCCGACGCCCTGATGAAGGAGGCCAAGGCCGACGACAAGGTGGTGGCGATCACGGCGGCGATGCCGTCGGGCACGGGGCTGGACCTGTTCGGCCAGGCCTTCCCCACGCGCACCTTCGACGTGGGCATCGCGGAGCAGCACGCGGTGACGTTCGCGGCCGGTATGGCGACGGAGGGGTACAAGCCCTTCGTGGCCATCTACTCGACCTTCCTGCAGCGCGGGTACGACCAGCTGGTGCACGACGTGTCGATCCAGAACCTGCCCGTGCGCTTCGCCATGGACCGGGCGGGCCTGGTGGGGGCGGACGGGGCGACGCACGCCGGGGCCTTCGACCTGGCCTATCTGTGCTGCCTGCCCAACATGGTGGTGATGGCGGCGGCGGACGAGGCGGAGCTGGTGCACATGGTGGCGACCAGCGTTGCCTATGACGCGGGCCCCATCGCGCTGCGCTATCCGCGCGGCGAGGGCGTGGGCGTGGAGATGCCGGAGAAGGGCGAGGTTCTGCCCATCGGCAAGGGCCGGATTGTCCGCGAGGGCAACACGGTGGCCATCCTGAGCTTGGGCACGCGCCTGGGCGAGGCGTGCAAGGCGGCCGAGGATCTGGCGGCGCGGGGCCTGTCGACGACGGTGGCGGACGCACGCTTCGCCAAGCCGATCGACCGGGAACTGGTGCGCCGGTTGGCGGTTGAGCACGAGGTGCTGGTGACCATCGAGGAAGGCTCGGTGGGCGGCTTCGGCGCCCAGGTCATGCAGTTCCTGGCGGAGGAAGGGCTGTTCGACAGCGGCCTGAAGTTCCGTCCCATGGTGCTGCCTGACCGCTATCAGGAACACGACAACCCGGCCAAGCAGTATGACGAGGCCGGCCTCAACGCCAACGGCATCATCGACACCGTGCTCAAGGCGCTGGGGGCCAACGCTCAGGTGAGGACCGCATGACGACCAAGGTCACCGCGTTCAAGGGTAAAGCCATCGCCGCGGCCTTCGTGGCCCTGGCCATGACCGGCACGACGCTGCCGGCCCTGGCCCAGCAGGCCCCCGCCACGGCGGAAGCCGCCGATCCGGCGGTGGGCAAGGTCAAGGGCTTCTACGACACGCTGCTGAGCTGCATGAAGCAGGCGAAGCAGCTGGGCGTGAAAGGCCGTGCGGAAAAGCTGGACCCGGTGATCAAGTCGACGTTCGACCTGGCGACCATGACCCGCCTGGCCGTCGGCCCGGCGTGGGAGAAGTTCACGCCGGACCAGCAGACGGGTGCCATCGACGCCTTCACCAAGGTGACGGTGGCCACCTACGCCAACCAGTTCGATGGCTTCAATGGCGAGGTCTTCGACGTCGATCCCACGCCCAAGGCGCGCGGAGCCGACAAGATCGTCGAAACCAAGTTGACCCCCAACGGCCAGCCGCCGGTGCCGCTGAACTACCTGATGCGTGGCCAGGGTGACCAGACGCGCATCGTCGATGTTTATCTCAATGGCACCATCAGCCAGCTGGCCACCCGGCGCTCGGAGTTTTCGGCCGCCATCCAGCAGGGTGGTGCCGACGCCCTGATCCAGGGCCTGCAGCAGCAGGCGGAAAAACTGCTGGCCGGCGCCTGAGCCTCTCACGCTGCCGTTAAGAATCAGGCCCGGTCTTTCCGCAGGGAAGGGCCGGGCCTCTTTCTTGTGTATTCGCGAGATTTGATCTGCCGGGCGCTCATGCCGCACGGACGCGACCGCGTCCGCCGGATGCCGAGCACCGCAGGGCGCGAGCCGAAGTAGCCAATGGGCCGGATGGCCCTGCCGGCGCCTGAGGCACGATTGAATTAGGACGCGACCGCGTTCGCCGGATGCCGAGCACCGCAGGGCGCGAGCCGAGGTAGCCAATGGGCCAGATGGCCCCGCCGGCGCCTGAGGAACCGCTTAAGGAATCGCCGGCATGTTGTTGGTGGTCACGCCAATGGCCTCATCCAACGCGGCCTGGCGGTTCTGCAGCCACACGCTGCGCAGCAGGGCGTAGAAGTCGATGGTGCCCTTGCGCAACTCGTCCAGGGTTTCCAGGTTGCGGGCCTTGTCCAGGCCACCCACCACGCCGATGGCATAGTTGGCGTCGCCGCCGTCGGCGTGGTCGAACACACGGCCGGTGGGGTCGGCCCACAACTCGACGCCCAGGCCTACGCCATCACGCACGGTGGACGGTCCGAACAGGGGCAACACGAAATACGGACTCTGCCGCATGCCCCAGGCATAGAGGGTCTGGCCGACGTCGCCCGTCTGGCGCGTCAGTCCCATGTCCGTCGCCACGTCGTACATGCCCGCCAGGCCGATGGTGCTGTTGAAGACGAATCGCCAGAAGGTGGTGAAGGCCGCCTTGATGCGCGCCTGGGCCAGATCGTTGCCGAAGATCAGCGGCTCGCCCAGGTTCTCGATCCCGTGGCGCAGGCGCAACTGCACATACTCCGGCACCGCCCAGCGATAGGCCTGGGCCGCCGGGCCGATGGCGTTGTCGTTCAGCCACATGTTGGCGTCGAAGGTGACCCGGTTCACGTTCTCCATCGGATCCCAAGGCTCCACCACGCCCAGCTCGTCACGGCCGCCGTTGGGCGGCGCGGCGCAGCCGGCGAGCATGAAGCCCGTCAGGAGGCAGGCGGCCAGGGCCGCGCGGGACTGTCTGATCATGCTGGCCATACTTTCCTGCGGGATGCGGAACCGGGGACCGCGCCGCCTGCCCGGTGGGGCCACGACGCCAGGGTGCGACACTTTGGATAACAAATGATGGTGTCGACCACCATGATTGGAAATGCACTCCCGAAGTGTAATATCGGAGCGTGCAGCGCAATATGCCGGTCGATGGATGACCGGCAAAGGCAATAACGCGTGTGACGGGGCGGGCTATGTCCGCCGTCACAGGATGCGCGTTCGCGTTCGGTGTATCGCAATGCAGCGCTGATCCGCACCACGATGACGTCCGCTGGTGTGTGCGGCGCGCTTACGTTAAGACCACGGGCACAGAGACATCATCGGACCGGGTCGCCGGGCCGCTTCTATTTGAGAGTTCCGCGCGGAATGCCGTTCTCGTCCACCGACGCCTTGGGCACCCTGCTGACTGACGCCCTGGGCTGGGGATTCGGGGCGATGTCCGTGGTCGGTATGCTCTACACCCTGGCGGCGGCGGACAGTGCCCGGCGCTTCTTCGCGCCGCGTGGGGGTGGGAAGGGCGAGGGCGGGGAAAGACCAGGCGGGCCCGCGCCGGCGGTGACGGTGCTGCGGCCCCTGCACGGGGCGGAGCCGGGGCTGGCGGCCCGCCTGCGGGCGCTGACCACCCAGGAATACGCGGGGCCGGTGCAGGTGGTGTGCGGCGTCCAGGCCCATGACGACCCCGCCATCGCCATCGTGAAGGACCTGATCGCCGAGCTTGAGGCGGCAGGCAGCCCGGTGCGCCTGGATCTGGTGGTCGATACCACCCGCCACGGCGCCAATGCCAAGATTTCCAACGTCATCAACCTGATGGCGATCGCCCGGCATGAGGTGTTGGTGCTGGCCGACAGCGATATCGCCGTGGGTCCCGATTACCTGGCGCGGGTGGTGGACGCCTTGTCGCGTCCGGGCGTTGGGCTGGTCACCTGTCTATACCGGGGCGATCCGGTGGATGCCGGCTCCTTCTGGCAGGACCAGGCGGCCCGCGCCGTGGACCATCATTTCCTGCCCAATGTGCTGGTCGGGCTGCGCCTCGGGCTGGCCAAGCCTTGTTTCGGCTCCACCATCGCCCTGACGGATGAGACGCTGGGGCGCATCGGCGGCTTCGCCGCGTTCCGCGACATCCTGGCGGACGACCATGCCATGGGCATGGCGGTGCGCGCGCTGGGGCTGGCCGTGGCGGTGCCGCCCTTCGTGGTGGGGCACCTGGCGCCCGAGTCCAGTCTGGGCGCGGTGCTGACTCATGAGTTGCGCTGGGCCCGCACCATCCGGGGCCTGGACCCCGGGGGCTACGCCGGCTCCATCGTCACCCACTCGGTGCCCCTGGCGCTCATCGGTGCAATTTTCGCGGGCTGGCATGCGTGGTCCCTGCTGCTGCTGGGGCTTGCGGTCGCCGCCCGTCTCGTGCTTCAGGTGACGATTGATGCACGGATCACACGGTCCCGGCCGCGATGGCCTGGATTGATTAGAGACGTCTTGTCATTTTTGGTGTTCGTTGCCAGCTTTGGCATTCGACGTGTGAGTTGGCGCGGACAGCGCTTTTCGGTCAAATCCGACGGCACAATGGTGCCGGTCGGCGAAAATGGTGGGTCATGATGCGGACGCTATTTCTTCAGGCGCCTTCTTTCGATGGTTTTGACGGCGGCGCCGGTTCGCGCTACCAGGCGCGCCGCGAGATCAAGTCTTTCTGGTATCCGACGTGGCTGGCCCAGCCGGCGGCGCTGATCGAGAACAGCAAGCTGATCGACGCCCCGCCGCACAAGACCAAGCTGTCCGAAATCACGTCGCAGATCAAAGACTTCGACATGGTGGTGCTGCACACCTCCACCCCGTCGTTCAAGTCGGACGTGGCGACGATCGAGGCGCTGAAGGCCGTCAACCCCAACCTGAAGGCCGGCCTGATCGGCGCCAAGGTGGCGGTCGAGGCGGACAAGAGCCTGGCCCAGGCCCCCATCGTCGACTTCGTCGCCCGCAACGAATTCGACTTCACCATCAAGGACGTGGCCGACGGCAAGAAGTGGTCGGACATCAAGGGCCTGTCCTTCCGCAATTCCGAGGGCGTGATCGTCCATAACGAGGACCGCGAGATCCTCGAAAACATGGATAGCCTGCCCTGGGTGACCCCGGTCTATAAGCGCGACCTGGAAATCGAGAAGTACTTCATCGGTTACCTGAAGGCGCCTTACCTCAGCATCTACACCGGCCGCGGCTGCAAGTCGCGCTGCACCTTCTGCCTGTGGCCCCAGACCGTGGGCGGCCATCGCTACCGTACCCGCAGTGTCGGCCACGTGGTGGAGGAGATGGCGTGGGCGCAGAAGAACTTCCCCCAGGTGAAGGAATTCTTCTTCGACGATGACACCTTCACGGACAACCTGCCGCGCGCCGAGGCCATCGCCAAGGAACTGGGCAAGCTGGGCATCACCTGGTCGTGCAACGCCAAGGCCAACGTGCCGCGCGAGACGCTGAAGGTGCTGCGCGACAACGGCCTGCGCCTGCTGCTGGTCGGCTACGAGTCCGGCAACCAGCAGATCCTGCACAACATCAAGAAGGGCATGCGCGTCGAGGTGGCTGAGAAGTTCACCAAGGACTGCCATGAGCTGGGCATCCAGATCCACGGCACCTTCATCCTGGGCCTGCCCGGTGAGACGAAGGAAACCATCCAGGAAACCATCAAGTGGGCGGCGAAGATCAACCCGCACACCATCCAGGTTTCGCTGGCCGCCCCGTACCCCGGCACCTTCCTGTACCAGCAGGCCATCGAGAATGGCTGGCTGGACGACGCGAACGCCGAGCTGGTGGACGAGCACGGCGTGCAGATCGCCCCGCTGCATTACGACCACCTGAGCCACTCCGAAATCTTCGGCTCGGTCGAGACCTTCTACAAGAAGTTCTACTTCCGCAGCGGCAAGATCGCCTCCATCGTCGGCGAGATGGTTCGTGACAAGGATATGATGAAGCGCCGCCTGCGCGAGGGCGTGGAGTTCTGGCAGTTCCTGCGTGAACGTCGCAACGCCGCCTAACGCCGGCCCTTAAGCGCCGGGCGCCGGCATCGACCCCGCCGACCATTGCCGGGGATCGATGCGGCGCCCACTACCTCGGGTTCAGGACACACCTTCTCATGTCCGTATCCACGCCGGGCGCCGCCGCGACCCCCAGCAATGGGGGATCGGGGCGGCGCCTGATCGTTACGGCGGATGACTTCGGCCTGTCGGCCGCCGTCAACGCCGCGGTCATCGACGCCCACCTCAATGGCATCCTGACCGCCGCCAGCCTGATGGTGGCGGGGGCCGCCGCCGACGCGGCGGTGGCGCTGGCCCATGCCCAGCCCAGCCTGGCGGTGGGCCTGCATGTCGTGCTGGTGGACGGCAAGCCCTTCTTGCCGCCTGAGCGGATTCCCGACCTGGTGGGGCCCGACGGCCTGTTCCGCAACGACCTGGCCAAGGTCGGGGCGTCCATCTTCTTTCGCCCCAAGGTCGCCGCCCAGGTCGCGGCCGAGGTGGAGGCGCAGTTCCAGGCCTTCCGCGCCACCGGACTGAAGCTGGACCACGTCAACGCCCATAAGCACTATCATCTGCACCCCACCGTGGGCCGCATCCTGCTGGATGCCGCGCGACGCCACGGGGCGCGTGCCATGCGCGTGCCGGTGGAACCGGCCGATGTCATCCGTGCCGTGACGCCCCAGGCCGACCTGGGCCTGCACCGCGTCACCGGCCTCTGGGCCAAGCTGCTGCGGGCCAAAGTGCGCCGTGCCGGCCTAGCCGCCCCCGACCAGGTGCTGGGCCTGGCCTGGACCGGTGCCGTCACGGCGGAGAAGCTGCGCGGCGCCTTGGCCCGCCTGCCGCCTGGCATCACGGAAATCTACCTGCACCCCGCCGTCAGCGACGACGTGCCGGGCGGCGCGCCCGGCTACCGCTACCGCGATGAGCTGGCCGCCTTGCTGGATCCCGAGGTCAACGCCTTGGCCGCCGCCTTTCCCCGCGGCGGCTTCCGCGATCTGCCCATCACCCTGGAATAGGCCCCCACCCGATGGAAAAGGCAGCCCGCCTGTTCGCCCTGCTGGGGCTGGTCCTGGCCGTGGTGCTGGTCGCCCGCGAGGACACCAGCGCCCTGTGGGCCCTGCTGAAGACCGCCGGCGTGGGCCTGGTGGCGGCGGGCCTGTTCCATGCCGTGCCCATGGTGGCCAACGCCCGGGCCTGGCAGGTGCTGCTGCCCGGGGCCACGCGCCCCTCGCTGGGCGCCATGGCCCGCAATGTCTGGATCCGCGAGTCGGTCAACGGCCTGCTGCCCGTGGCGCGCATCGGGGGGGAGATCGTGTCCTTCCGCATCCTACGCCTGGATGGGGTGCGTGTCGCACCCGCCGCCGCCAGCCTGGTGGTGGACATGGCCATTTCCATCCTCAGCCAGCTGGGCTTCTCCCTGCTGGCGGTGGGCCTGCTGGTGGCGCTGAAGGGCCCCGTGGGCATCGCCGGCCAGGTGACGCTGGGGCTTTTGGCCATGGTGCCGCTGGTGGCGCTGTTCATCCTGGTGCAGCGCGCCGGCCTGTTCGCCAAGGTCACCGGCCTGTTGGACAAGGCGGCGTCCGGCCGCCTGGCCGGCATCATGGCGCACAGCGCCCGCATCGATCGCGCGTCCAAGGCCATGTACCGCCGCACCGGCGCTATCACCGGCTGCTTCCTGTGGCAGCTGCTGGGCTGGGCCCTGGGGTCGGGTGAGATCTGGCTGGCGCTGTGGGCCCTGGGCCATCCGATGGGCCTGGTCGAGGCGCTGGTGATCGAGGGCCTGATCCAGGCCGTCAGCAGTGCGGCCTTCGTCGTGCCCGGCGCCCTGGGGGTGCAGGAGGGCGCCTTCCTGCTGCTGGGTGGCGCGCTGGGCCTGGACGCGCCCGCCGCGCTGGCCCTGGCGGCCGCCCGCCGCCTGCGCGACCTGGTGGTCTTCCTGCCGGGCCTGGTCGCCTGGACCACCATCCGCAAGGTCAAGGCGGCGTGATGATCACGATCAAGGCCACGCGCCCCGTCTTAAGCCATCTTCCGGCGCCGTTGTGCGCTGCCAACGGCTAACGCACCGGAGCCTGAATCCATGGCGCACCTTGAGGTCCTTCAGCCGTCACTGGACGAATCCCCCCTGACGCCCCTGCCCGCCGTATCCGGCGGGCTGGCGTCACGGCTGGGGACGGTGGCGCTGCTGGCGGTGCTGGCCCTGGGTTTGGGCTATGTGGTGGTCAATGTGGCGGCCGACCTGCGCGGGATGGGCACGGCGTCCGCCCTGCCTTTCGTGCTGCTGGGCGTGGCGCTGCTGATCGCCTTGGGCTTCGAATTCGTGAATGGTTTCCACGATACGGCCAACGCCGTGGCCACGGTGATCTACACCCATTCCCTGCCGGCGCACGCCGCCGTGGTGCTGTCGGGCCTGTGCAACTTCGCCGGTGTGCTGCTGTCCACCGGGGCCGTGGCCTATGGCATCGTGTCCCTGCTGCCGGTGGAGCTGATCCTGCGGGTGGGCAGCGAGGCCGGCTTCGCCATGGTCTTCGCCCTGCTGATTTCCGCTGTACTGTGGAACCTGGGCACCTGGGCCCTTGGCTTGCCGTCCTCCAGCTCCCACACCCTGATCGGGTCCATCATCGGCGTCGGCCTCATGAACCAGCTGATGGCCGCCCCCGGTGCCGCGGCCAGCGGCGTGGACTGGGGCCAGGCCCTGAAGATCATTCAGACGCTGCTGATCTCCCCCATCGTGGGCTTCGTCTGCGCCGCGGGGCTGCTGATGCTGATGCGGGGCCTGATCAAGGACAAGGCGCTGTTCCAGGCGCCCAAGGGCCGGAAGCCGCCGCCCGCCTGGATACGCGCCCTACTGGTCCTCACCTGCTCCGGCGTCAGTTTCGCCCATGGTTCCAATGACGGGCAGAAGGGCATGGGCCTGATCATGCTGATTCTGATCGGCACCATGCCGGCCGCCTATGGCCTGAACCGGGGCATCACCGCCGCGGACACGGCCGCCTATGTCGCCACCTTCGACCGGGCCAGCGATGTGCTGGGCCGTCATGCCCAGCGTGTGCCGGCTGACCCCCGCGCGGTGGTGGAGGATTACGTGCGCAGCGGCACCATGACCAGCGCCACCCTGGGCGGGCTGCATGAATTGACGGCCAGCATCGCCGACCAGCTGCGCTTCTCCGGCGCCTTGTCCGGCGTGGCGCAGGGCCAGATGCGCAACGACATGTACCTGTCGGCCGAAGCGCTGCGTCGCCTGCAGAAGCAGGGCTTCCCCCTGCTTGACGATGACGACCGCGCGGTGATGAAGGAATTGCTGGGCCGTTACGATCACGCCACCCGCTATATCCCCACCTGGGTGAAGGTGGGTGTGGCCATCGCCCTGGGGCTGGGCACCATGGTGGGCTGGAAGCGCACCGTGGTGACCGTGGGTGAGAAGATCGGCAAGGAGCATCTGACCTACGGCCAGGGCGCCTCCGCCCAGTTGGTGGCCATGGGCACCATCGGTGCCGCCGACGTCTTCGGCTTGCCGGTCAGCACCACCCACGTGCTGTCGTCCGGCGTGGCCGGCACCATGGCGGCCAATGGCTCCGGCCTGCAATGGTCCACGGTGCGCAACATGGCCACGGCCTGGGTGCTGACCCTGCCGGCCTCCATCGTCCTGGCCGGCGGCCTGTTCTGGCTGTTCCGCCACCTGTTCTGACCCGGTTCGCCGCCGCGCCGGCAGGGGAGCGTCGCCGTATGATCCGGACCATCATCTTCGACCTGGATAACTGCCTGGCCCCGGCCGATGGGATCGGCGTGGCGCTCATGCGGCCGGTGTTCGACGCCATCACGGCGGCCAATGGCGGCACCCTGGCCCCGGACGCCCTGGATGCCGCCTTCGCCGACATCTGGCGCCATCCCCTGGATTGGGTCAGCCGGACGCACGGCTTCAGCCCCGCCATGCACCAGGCCGCCTGGACGGCGACGGCGGGGCTGGAGGTGACGGGCGCCATGGCCGACTATGGCGATCTGCCCTTGCTGGCCGGGCTGGGTCTGCCGCTTTACCTCGTCACGTCCGGCTTTCGCCGCTTGCAGCAGAGCAAGGTGCGGGCGCTGGGCCTCGCCCCTCATATGAAGGGCATCCACATCGACGCCATCGACGAGGCGGGGCACCCCGGCAAGGCCGCGCTGTTCCGGATGCTGCTGGATCAGTCCGGCGTGCCGGCGGCCCAGGCCCTGGTGGTGGGCGACAATCCGGAGTCGGAAATCGCCGCCGGCAACAGCCTGGGCATGCCCACGGTCCAGAGTCTCCGTCCCGGCGTCGTTTGGGATGGCCGGGCGCGCTTTCATATTCGCGATTTGCGCGATCTCCGTCGCCTTTTGGACGCGCAAAGCGATTAAAGGATTTTTATGGGCGTGGCAAGGTAAGGCCTTGATCCAGCGCCTGTTTGGCGCGTCCTGCCAGCAGACCCACATCTTTATGGTTAAGGCAAATCGGCCATTTATTAACCAAATGGTGGGGGCTGCGACATAAAGTTGTCATGACTCGCGCCGTAGGGTGCCGGACCTGCTTTTTCAAGAAGGACTGGCGCCATGGCGCATACGGAAGCCGTGCATTCCCCCGTCGCAACCTCCGGCGGCCCGGCCGCGCGCTATGGGACCCTGTTGTTCCTGGCCCTGATGGCCGTGGGCCTGGGCTACATGGCGGTCAACCTGATCAGCGACCTCAGCGGGGTTGACACCCGCTCCGTCCTGCCCTTCGTGCTGCTGGGGGTGGCGCTGCTGATCGCCTTGGGCTTCGAATTCGTGAACGGCTTCCACGACACGGCCAACGCCGTGGCCACGGTGATCTACACCCACTCCCTGCCCGCCAACGTGGCGGTGGTGTGGTCAGGCCTGTGCAACTTCGCCGGCGTGCTGTTCTCCACCGGCGCCGTCGCCTTCGGCATCGTCTCGCTGCTGCCGGTCGAACTGATCCTGCAGGTGGGCAGCGACGCCGGCTTCGCCATGGTGTTCTCGCTGCTGATTGCGGCCATCATCTGGAACCTGGGCACCTGGTATCTGGGCCTGCCGTCCTCCAGCTCCCACACCCTGATCGGGTCCATCATCGGCGTCGGCCTGATGAACCAATTGATGGCCACCTCCGGCACCGCCACAAGCGGCGTCGACTGGGGCCAGGCCACCAAGATCGGCTGGTCGCTGATCCTGTCGCCGCTGGTGGGCTTCCTCTGCTCCGCCGCCCTGCTGGTCATCATGCGCACGCTGATCAAGGACAAGAAGCTGTTCACAGCGCCCGAGGGCAACAAGGCCCCGCCGTCCTGGATCCGCGGCCTGCTGGTGCTGACCTGCTCCGGCGTCAGCTTCGCCCACGGCTCCAACGACGGGCAGAAGGGCATGGGCCTGATCATGCTGATCCTGATCGGCACGGTGCCCACCGCCTACGCCCTGAACCGCGCCGTCACCATCCACGACACGCCGGCCTACATCGCCACCTTCGACCGCGCCAGCGAGGTGCTGGGCCACTATGTCAAGGAAACCCCGGCTGATCCCCGCGCCGCGGTTGAGGACTTCGTCCGCACCCACAAGGCGAATGACGGCACCATGGGCGGCATCCACGACCTGACGGCCAGCATCGCCGACCAGATCCGCGCCTATGGCTCGGTGGATCAGGTGCCGCAGGAAAAGGTGCGCAACGTCCGCAACGACATCTATCTGTCGGCCGAGGCCCTGCGCATCATCCAGAAGTCGGGTGCGCCCGCCATCGACGCCGCCGACCAGCCGGTGCTGAAGGAGCTGCTGGGCCGCTACGACCACGCCACCCGTTTCATCCCCACCTGGGTGAAGGTGGGCGTGGCCATCGCGCTCGGCCTGGGCACGATGGTGGGCTGGAAGCGCATCGTGGTGACGGTGGGTGAGAAGATCGGCAAGGAACACCTGACCTACGGCCAGGGCGCCTCGGCCGAGCTGGTGGCCATGGCCACCATCGGCGCCGCCGACGCCTTCGGCTTGCCCGTCAGCACCACCCACGTGCTGTCGTCCGGCGTGGCCGGCACCATGGCGGCCAATGGCTCCGGCCTGCAATGGTCCACGGTGCGGAACATGGCCATGGCCTGGGTGCTGACGCTGCCGGCCTCCATCGTCCTGGCCGGCAGCCTGTTCTGGCTGTTCCGCCACCTGTTCTGAGGGAGCCCGCATCCGCGTCCGCGTCCTCGATTTCCAGTTCGCCTTCGGCTTCCCGGAAATCTTCGGCGCCCGCGGTCGCGGGCTACAGCGGCACGAAACGCACTTTCGGGCCGCTGCTATAGAGACGACCCAGCCACCAGGCGCCGGGGCGGTCCACCAGGGCCGCCCCTTCGCTTTTGGCTCAGCCCTCGACCGCCTGGCGCAGGGCGCCGATGTCCAGCTTGATCATCTGCTGCATGGCGGCCATGGCGCGGGCCGCCGTCACCGGGTCGGGGCTGGTGACCAGCTCGATGAAACCGGACGGCACAACCTGCCAGGTGACGCCGAACTTGTCCGTCAGCCAGCCGCAGGCGTGGGTTTTGCCGCCGTCGGCGGTCAGCGCCTCCCAATAGCGGTCGACCTCCGCCTGATCGGCGCAGTCGATGACGAAAGAGATGGCCTCGTTGATTTTCCAGTGGGGGCCGCCGTTCAGGGCGATGAAGGGCTTGCCGTCCAGCTCGAACGCCACGGTCATGACCAGGCCGGCGGGGCGGGGGCCCGCCTCGCCGTAATGGCTGATGGTGGTGATGCGCGAATTGGGGAAGACGCTGACGTAGAAGCGGGCGGCGTCTTCCGCCTGGGTGTCGAACCACAGGAAGGGGCGGATGTTGGGCATGTCCTCGTCCTTTTTCTGGAGAAAGGCGCGAACCGACTATGCGCCTCTGCCCCAAGGACGGCCAAGCGGGGTGGTGCCCGACACCGCCGCCTTAAATTATTTCGCCTAAATTATTCCGTCGGCGTCTTGGGCGGCCCCAGCAGGGCCGGCAGGAACAGCAGCGCCGTGGCCAGGATGCTGGCCAGCGAGAACACCAGCAGCTCGCCCATGCTGGCGGTGCCCGGGTGGTGGCTGGTCCACAGGCTGCCGAAAGCGGTGCCGGTGGTCAGGGCCGACAGGATGGTGGCGCGCGTCAGGCTGGAGGTCAGCGGGTTGGTCTGACCCTGCCGCCAGGCCATGACATAATAGATGTTGAAGGCCGTGCCGATGCCGAACAGCAGGGGCAGGGCGATGATGTTGGCGAAATTGATGGGCTTGCCCGCCAGGATGGCGGCGGCCAGGGTCAGCAGCGACGCCAGCGCCAGGGGCGCCAGGGTCTTCAGCACGTCGCTCACGTTGCGCAGGGTGACGGCCAGCAGGATGGTCACCAGGATCACCGCCAGTATACCCGCCTGAAGGAAGGCGTGGATGATGGTGGCGCTGCTTTCCTGGATGCTGATGGGCGTGCCGGTGGCGTCGGGGGCGATGGTCCGCACCGCCTTCACGAAGCGCTTCAGCACCCGGTTGTCGTTGCTGTCGCCCTTGGGAAAGACGGAGATGCGGGCGTGCCCGTCCGCCGCCACCCAGTCGCGCTTCAGATCCTCCGGCAGGTCCTTGAAGGTCACGGGCGTGGCCTGCAGGCTGTCGTTCACCTGGGCCAGCATGGTCTGAAGCCCGGGCTCCACCGCCTTCTGGAACAGGGGCACCACCTTTTCCGCCGGGGCGGCCAGGGCCCCCTCCAGCGCCTTCTTGAACCGCAGGGCGGAGGCACCGGCCGGGCTGGTGCCATCGGGGTTCAGCTTGTCCAGGGCGGCGACGATGCCGGTCATGGACTGGCGCACGTCCTCGATGCTGGGGGCGGGGCGCACGTCGGTGGGCGCGAGGCTGGGGCCGATCAGCGACGCGGCGTCGGAGATGGCCGCCATCTTGGCGTCCTGGTCGGTGGGGATGTAGTCGTCCAGGGTGATGGCCTGCGCCACCTCCGGCAGCTTGGACAGCTTGTCGGCCAGCGCCCGCGCCTCATCCTCCGACTTGGCCAGCACGTCGATGGTGTTGGGCGTGAACAGCGGGTCCTTCATCAGCTCCAGCACCACCGACACCGCCTCCGTCTTGGGGCTGCGCAGGTTCAGCGGGTTGAAGTCGAAGGACAGGCGCGGCAGCAGCGCGGCGCAGGCCACGGCCAGCACGGCGCCGGCGCCCAGCACCCAGCGGCGGCGGGTCAGCACCAGGCGGTCCAGGGGCGCCAACGCCTTATACCCCACTTCCACCTGCTCGCCCTTGGGCCGCAGCAGCATCAGCAGGGCCGGCAGGAAGGTGACGGACAGCAGGAAGGCGACACCCATGCCCACGCCGGCGATGATGCCCAGCTGCGACACGCCGCGGTAATCGGTGGGCAGGAAGGCCAGGAAGCCGGCGGCGGTGGCGGCTGCCGCGATGGTCAGGCCCCGGCCGACGCCGCGCCCAGCGGCGGTCAGGGCCTGGGCCAGGTCATCATGGGCCAGCCGGTCGGCGCGATAGCGGACGGAGAACTGGATGCCGAAGTCCACGCCCAGGCCCACGAACAGCACGGTGAAGGCGATGGACAGCAGATTGAACGGGCCGGTGGCGATCAGGCCGAAGGCGGCGGTGGCGGCCAGGCCGATAACCACGGTCAGCAGAATGGCGCCCACCATGCGGAAGGACTTCACCGCCAGCCACAGCAGCACCAGCACGGCGATGCCCGTCAGGCTGCCGTTGAAGGCCGCCCCTTCGCCCAGGGTGCCGAACTCCTCGTCCGCCATGGGCACCTCGCCCGTCAGGCGGACCCGGATGCCGTTCTCCGGCGTCAGGCCCAAATCCTTGGCGGTGGCGCGGATGGCGTCGGACGCCATGGCGCCCGGCTGCAGGTCGTTGAAGTCCAGCACCGGCTGCACCAGGATGAAGCGGCGCAGTTCCATGGGGTTGGGCGGCTGGCCGGACACCAGGCCGCGCCAGTTCAGGGGCACCATCTTCCCCTGGGCCGCCGCCTCCAGCGTGCCGGACAGCGCGTCGAAGGGGCGCTGAAGATCCTCCAGCTTGGCCTGGCCGTAGCTGACGCCCTGAAGATAGGTGCCCAGCGTGTCCAGCAGGCCGCGCGCCGACGGGTCGGCCGCCAGCGGCCCCAGCAGCGGCTGCGCCTGGATCAGCGACTGCATGGTGGACTGCACCTCTTCCGTGGGCAGCAGCATCAGGCCTTCGCGGTCGAAATAGGGACCGCCATCGGGGCGGAAGACGTTGCGCACCACGTCGGTGCGCTTGCGCAGGGCGTCCGCCAGCATGCGGGCGGCGCGCTCCGCCAGTTCCGGCGTCACCCCGTCCACGACGATGGCGGTCTGCTGCACCTTCTGGGGATACAGCTTGTCGAAGGCGATCTCGCGCTGGCGCCAGGTCAGCTGCGGCGACAGCAGCTTCACGGCGTCGGTGTCGATGGCGAAGTGGGTGGCGACATGGAAGGCGGCCGCCACCCCCAGCACCAGGCCGGCCAGCAAGGTCAGCTGCCAGCGCCGGCAGCAGGCGGCCACCAGGGCGGCCACCCGATCGTTAAGGCCCATCTTTCCGTCGGCGCGCGCCATGTTCGCTTCCTTGCTTCCTATGCGAAAACGGGCGCCGGTCTCCCGGCGCCCGTTCCCAGATCATCAACGCCAAGGCCTTGATATCAGGCCTCGCGGTAGGCCAGCAACAACAGGCCGACCAGGACGAAGCAGGTGGGCCAGATCCAGCCGGCCCAGCGGGCGTCGCGGCCGCTGCCCCGGATCTGCATCCAGCGGGCCGCACCCGCCGCCACGCCCAGCACCGCCAGGAACAGGTGGCTGAGCTCGATCAGCAGCTGTTCCTTGATGTTGCTGATGGCGTGGTTGTGGGTCAGCAGCAGGTCGCCACCCACGGTGGTCAGCACGGGGAAGACCAGGGCCAGGGCCTGGTTCTTCCACCGCCCGGTGCGCACACCCCATTCGAAGACGGTAAAGGCGATGATCAGCACCACGAAGATGCGGTGCTGCACCACCTCCGGATCGCGGAAGCTGTCCCAGAAGCCAACGTTGCCCATGGGCCAGGTTTCCGGATCCGACCGCAGGAACAGGAAGCCCGCCAGGATCAGGAACAACAGCGGCCAGTGCTTGGCCCAGCGCACCCCCGCCCGCTCCAGCAGGGCGAACAGGCCCACCAGCAGCACCACCAGGCCCGCCCAGTGGTGGTTGTATTCCGACCAGGCGATGTCGTCGGCGTTGCGGGGCGGCAGCTCACCGGCGCCGGGCACGAAGGCCTGCGGGCGGTTGCTGGCCTGCTGGTTCCGCCATTCCTGATCCAGCTTCTCCTGTAGGGCCGGGATGGCCAGGCTGTCGTGGCTGGGGCTTTCCAGGCGCGGCGGGATGATAGGTGTCATGCGCTCCACCACCTCGGCCCAGGTGGCGCGGTCGTCCGTCAGGTCGCTGGCCGGCGGCTGCGAGGTGATGGAGCCGGCCGCCAGCAGAATGGCGATGGCGAAGGCGATCTCGATTTCCACGAAACGGCGCACGCGGGTCAGGCTTTCGCCCTGGCCGGCGGCGAAGCGGCGGATGGTGCGGAAGTTGCCCAGGCCCAGCAGCAGCAGGATGCCCAGCATGACGCCCTTGGTCGCCGCCATGGCGCCGTAGGCCGTGCCGTAGAAGCCCTGCAGCCCGCCGATGAAACCGATGCTGATGCCGATGGCGCCCAGCACGATCAGGATGACGCCGGTGATGGACATCAGGCTGTAGCGCTGGCCAATGGCGGCACCCTCATCGCGCGACTGGGCTTGGCCCAGCGACGACAGGAAGGCCGGCAGGCCGCCCAGCCACAGGCCGGCGCCCAGGATGTGCGAGAAGGTGGCCAGCAGCATCCACACGCGCTCACCCGGGCGGGCGGCGGCGTGGCTGGTGGCCAATGAGGCGACCAGCATCAGCAGGGCCAGGGCCGTCAGCACGGCGACGCGCGGGCGGGTCATATGGCCGCGCGCCACCACCACGATGGCGATGGCCGCCAGGACCTGGACGATGCCCGCCTCGATGAAGAAGGCGCCGGCCACCTGCAGCACCGGCATTTCCAGCGTGCCGGACAGCACCAGGGCGTTCAGCGTCAGCGAGGACAGGGTGGCGATGGCCGTGGCGATGCCGCCCCAGCGGGCATAACGCGCACCGGCCTCGGCCACCGCGTCGGCGGACAGCTTCAACTGGGCCGCCAGCGGCAGGGCCAGGCAGGTCAGGAACAGCACGCTGCCGAAGGCCATGGTCATGGCCACCAGGTTGATGCCGTTCAAGACGACGGTCAGGTAACCGAAGATATCGACAAGGGTATCCACGTGCGGCAGGCCCCGATTACGGCTGGGTCACGGTGAACGGGATGTCGCCGCGGGTGGTATGCCCGTCCACGGCCAGCACCTGCCAGCGCAGCTTGTAGCTGCCGGCGAAGGGCAGGGTGACCTGGCCCGTCAGCGTCTCGTCATCCGGGCTTTCGGACATGGTCACCGGCACCTCGGTCTTGTCGGCGGCGATGACGGTCAGCTTGGACCGGGCGCGGTCGATTCGGCTGTTGAAATGCACCTTCAGGACGTTGCCGCCCACGCCCAGCGTGTCATTCACCTTGGGATTGCTGTCGATGACGATGGCGTGGGCCTGGGCCGCCGCCGGGACCAGCAGGGGCGCCAGCGCGGTACCCGCCAGGGCCATCAGGCCCAGGACCAGGAAAGGGCGGCGGGTGGGGCGGGAAACGGGGGGCCGTACGGTCGACACGGGGGGTGTTCTCCTCTGGGAACCACGAAAACAGGGGCGTGCCCGGCGGCCGCCCGCGTTCGAAGGGGCGGGACCGTCGGGCCGGGGCGGACGGGCCGCTGCCGGGGCCGGTCCGCATGCGTCAGGCGACGTTCTATCGGGCCGGTGTCGGGCGCGACAGCGTCTATGTCAATTCTTTCCGTCATCGTCCCGGCTGTGGCGACGGAGATCAAGCGTCATGCATAGCGCATCTGGGTCGCATTTGGGGCTGTGGAGGTTGCGCCACGCGTGACGTTTTGTTGCATATGCGTCGTCGACCCATCCGCCATCACGGGGCAAATGGGCCGAAGACCCCCGTATAGCCTTCCCGTCGGAAGATGTTTGCGTTTTCTGTCCACTAAAGATGCCGTTAGCGAAGGTCTAGGCCCCCCGTTGCCGCGATGCCACACGTGAAGCGCAGATCGCTCAAGCAATCGCCGCGCATTGGCACGCGTTAAATTTTGTGCAAGTCTGGCCTGACCATAGGGCGGTGGCGGATTCGATTGGCACGGGTATCTATCGCCGGTGTTCGATCGAGGCGGGGGGTCGGTTTTACCATCCGTAGCCAATATGGACCTGGCGGACCCTGTCCGGCGGGGGACAGTTGGTATCGCTAACATGTTCAAGTGGGGTGCCCCGGCGGGTCCGTTGCGGACGATGGACTTGGGGTGTCCTTCCAGGGGTTTCCGCAATGCAGGTAGTTCTCGCCCAGCCGCGGGGCTTCTGCGCCGGAGTGATCCGCGCCATCGACATCGTCGAACGGGCGCTGGAACGCCACGGCGCACCCGTTTATGTGCGGCATGAGATCGTCCATAACCAGCACGTGGTCGAAGGGTTGCGGGCCAAGGGGGCCCGGTTCGTCGAGCATTTGTCGGAGGTGCCGGCCGGCGCCCTGACCATATTCAGCGCCCACGGCGTATCGCGCGCCGTGGAGGCGGAGGCGGAGGCGCGTGAGCTGCGCGTCATCGACGCCACCTGCCCGCTGGTGTCCAAGGTGCATGCGGAGGGCAAGCGCTACGTGATGCAGGGCCGGACCGTCATCCTCATCGGCCATGCCGGCCACGCCGAGGTGGAAGGCACCCTTGGCCAGATACCGGGCGATACATATCTGGTGTCCAGTGTCGATGACGTGGAGGCCTTGCCCCTGGCGGCGGAGACGCCGGTCGCCTATGTGACGCAGACGACGCTCAGCGTGGATGACACGCGGTCGGTGATCGCGGCGCTTAAGCACCGATTCGTCGATATTCTGGGTCCTGAGACCAAGGACATCTGCTACGCCACGCAGAATCGGCAGGCCGCGGTACGGGAACTGGCCGAGGTGGCCGATCTTATCCTGGTAGTTGGGTCGGCAAACAGTTCAAATTCCAACCGCCTGCGGGAAATTGGTGAGGAACTGGGCGTGCCCAGTTACCTTGTCCCTGACGAGCGCGCCATCGACCCCGCCTGGCTGACGGGATGCGGTGTGGTGGGCGTCACAGCCGGCGCCTCGGCGCCGGAAGTACTGGTGGACGGTGTGATTGCGGCGCTGCGGCGCCTGGGGCCCATCGAATTGTCGACATTGCCGGGCATCGTGGAAGACGTTCAATTCCGCCTGCCGGAAACGCTGGCCTGACGCGCACGCCGGTTGGTGGTCTTTTGCCCGCCAATTCGGTAGACAAAATGTTTCAACCCGCGCCGCCGCGGTTAATGGCGCAGGGGTTCAAGGAGATTGAAGGCATGGGTATTCCGCTGCATCAGGTCGTCCGTATCGGCTCGTATCTTCTCAAGAAGCGGCTGACGGGCGTGAAGCGCTATCCCTTGGTCCTCATGCTGGAACCGCTGTTCCGGTGCAACCTGGCCTGTGCCGGCTGCGGCAAGATCGACTACCCGGATGAGATCCTGAACCAGCGCCTGCCGCTGGAGGATTGCCTGTCGGCGGTGGACGAGTGCGGCGCGCCCGTGGTGGTGATCGCCGGCGGCGAACCGCTGCTGCACAAAGAAATCGACCAGATGGTCGAAGGCATCATCGCGAAGAAGAAGTACGCCATCCTCTGCACCAACGCGCTGCTGATGGAAAAGAAGCTGGACCTGTTCAAGCCCAGCCCGTACTTCACCTGGTCGGTGCATCTGGACGGCGACCGCGAGGCGCACGACAAGTCGGTCTGCCAGAAGGGCACCTACGACCGCGCCGTCGCGGCCATCAAGGCGGCGAAGGATCGCGGCTTCCGCGTCAGCATCAACTGCACCTTCTTCAACGACGCCGATCCGGAGCGCGTGGCGCGCTTCTTCGACAGCGTCATGGAGATGGGGGTGGAGGGCATCACCGTCTCGCCGGGCTACGCCTATGAGCGCGCGCCCGATCAGCAGCATTTCCTGAACCGCACGGCCACCAAGAACCTGTTCCGCGAAGTCTTCAAGCGCGGCAACGGTGGCAAGAACTGGCGGTTCAACCAGTCGACCATGTTCCTGGACTTCCTGGCCGGCAACCAGGAATACCACTGCACCCCGTGGGGCAACCCCTGCCGCACCTATTTCGGCTGGCAGCGTCCCTGCTACCTCCTGGGCGAAGGCTATGCCAAGACCTTCAAGGAGCTGATGGAGGAGACGGAGTGGGACAAGTACGGCACCGGCAACTACGAGAAGTGCGCCGACTGCATGGTCCATTGCGGGTATGAGGCGACCGCCGTCACCGACACCCTGGCCAACCCGCTGAAGGCCGCCTGGGTCGGCCTGCGCGGCGTGAAGACCAGTGGCGACATGGCGCCGGAAATCAGCCTGGCCAACCAGCGCCCGGCCGAGTTCGTCTTCTCACGCCATGTCGAGAAGGCGCTGGCTGACATCCGCGCGCGCGACGCCAGCAAAGCCGCCGAGTAAGGCCTTAAACGCCGCCTCGGAATCCCGGGCCAGCCGCAACAGTTGCGGGATCTGGCCCGGTTGACGCCACAGGGACGCCAGGATCCGGAACGGGTCCGGCGTCCCGTTGTGTTTTAGGGGGGCAGTCGCCGCCGGCGGCAGGGTCATGTGGGCCGGGTCGCACACGGCGCGCAGCACCGCCACCGGCACGCCGAAGCGGGCGCCCACCCGGGCCGCAATCTGGGATTCGGTGTCGACCACCGCCGCCCCCGTGGCCGCGTACAGGGCTTGTTTGCCCGCCACCGTGTTGATGATGCATTCCTGCCCCGCCACCGGCGCCACCATGGCCCGGGGCAGCGCGTCGGCCAGTCCCGCCGTCCAGTCGGGATCGGGCAGGAAGTCGCCGCCGTCGGTGACGATGCGGTTGGCGACGACCAGAGTACCGGGTTCCAGCCCGGGCTGCAGGCCGCCGGCCAGGCCGAAGCTGAGGAAGCCGCAGGCGCCGGGGGCATGCGCCGTCAGTTCCCGCTCCGTCCGCTCAAGATCGCCCGCGCTGACCAGCGGCAACCAGCCGCGCCCGTGGGCGATGGCCGCCTCCCGCTTCAAGCCGGTGACGACGATGATGGGGCGCGCCACGACGCGCCGCTGAGCCTGGACCATGACCATTTCCCGAACACCAAAAACAAAACGCCTGGAAGGCTGACCTTCCAGGCGTCTTTATTACCCGCAGTCGCGGCGATTTACAGTTTTAAAAAGGGCCTTTTACAGGCGTCCTTTTCGTCACAGGCCAACGCTGACCAGCTTGCTGTTGCTGTTGGACAGGTTGCGGTAGCGCGCCATGGCCCATAGCGGGAAATACTTCGAATAGCCGTGGTAGCGCAGGTAGAAGATGCGGGGGAAGCCGCCGCCGCTGTAGTACTCTTCCTTCCACAGGCCATCCTCGCCCTGGTTCCGCGTCAGCCAGTCGATGCCGCGCGCCACGGCCGGATGCTCCACGGCACCGGCCGCCATCAGGCCCAGCAGGGCCCACGCGGTCTGCGAGGCGGTGGAGGGGAAGGGCTGGTAGCCGCTGTAATCCAGGGCGTAGCTCTCGCAATCCTCGCCCCAGCCGCCATCGGGGTTCTGGATCTGCACCAGCCAGTCCACCGCCCGCTTCATGGCGGGGTGGTCGGGCGACAGGCCGGCGGCGTTCAGGCCGTTCAGAGCGGACCAGGTGCCATAGATGTAATTGACGCCCCAGCGGCCGAACCAGCTGCCGTCCTTCTCCTGCTCCTTCAGCAGGTAATCGACGCCTTCCCGCATGGCCTTGCCGTCCTTGGCGGCGCCCAGCTGGGCCATCATGCCCAGGCAGCGGCCGGTGACGTCGGAGGTCGGCGGATCCAGCAGGGCGCCATGGTCGGAGAAGGGGATGTAGTTCAGGTAGTAGTGGGTGTTGTCGGCGTCGAACGCCCCCCAGCCGCCATTGCGGCTCTGCAGGCCTTCCACCCATTCGGCGCCGCGCGCCACCGTCATGTCGTAGTCGGCGGGCAGGCCGGCCGCGACCAGCTGCGGCTGGGCACGGTTGAAGGCCATCACCACCACGGCGGTGTCGTCCAGGTCGGGATAATGGTCGTTGCCGTACTGGAAGGCCCAGCCACCGGGGCGGACGTTGGGGCGCTGGTCGGCCCAGTCGCCCTTCACGTCCAGCACCTGCTCACCCTTCAGCCATTCCAAGGCCTGGCCGGTGCGGGCCAGCGCCTCTTCCGTGCCCACTTCCAGCATGGCATGGCACAGCAGGCTGGTGTCCCACACGGGGCTGACGCAGGGCTGGCAGAAGGCCTCGTCCCGCGCCTCGTCGATCACCAGCAGCTTCTCGATGGCGTAACGGGCGGTCGCGACCTCGGGATGCTTGGGCGACCAGCCCAGCAGGTCGAACATCATGACGGTGTTGGCCATGGCGGGGTAGATGGCGCCCAGGCCATCCTCTCCGTTCAGGCGTTCCCGCACGAAGGCCACCGCCTTCTCGACGGCCTTGTCACGGCTCTTCTTGGGGAAGTAGGGCTGGGCCAGGCGCAGCACGCGATCGATGACGCCGAAGATTTCGCCCCACGGCTTCTTCACGTGCGGCGCCTTGGGCCAGGACTTCACCTGATCGGCCGGAACCAGGAACAGCTCATCGATGCGCAGGTTGCACGGGTTCTTGGCCTTGGATTTCAGCGCCATCAGGACCAGCAGCGGCACGATGACCGTGCGCGCCCAATAGCTGATCTTGGTCAGGTGGAAGGGAAACCACTTGGGCAGCAGCATGATTTCCACCGGCATCACCGGCACGGCGGTCCACGGCACGGCGCCGAACTGCGCCAGCATGATGCGGGTGAAGACGTTGCTGGCGGCAGCCCCGCCGTTGTCGCGGATGGCCTGGCGGGCGCGGGCCATGTGCGGCGCGTCGATGTCGTCGCCGATGGCCTTCAGCGCGAAGTAGGCCTTTACGCTGGCGCTGATGTTGAACGCGCCGTTGTGGAACAGGGGCCAGCCGCCATGGCTGCCCTGGATGCGGCGCAGGTAGTTGCCGATGCGGCGCGCGATCTTCGGATCCGGCTCCTCACCCAGGTGGTGCCTCAGCAGAATGTATTCGGCGGGAATGGTGGCGTCCGCCTCCAGGTCGAACACCCAGTGGCCGTCGGCCGCCTGGCGGTCCATCAGGACGCGGGCCGCGCGGTCGATCGACTGCTGCAGCACCCCTTCGTTGACGCGGGCCGAAGCGGCGCCGGTGCCGACGAAATCGGCTTCCATACGAACATCCATGACCAAGCGACCTCTAGAAACGCGACTTAACCTGAAGCGGGATGATTCAACAAACGCCAAGCCGGGCTGTGCGCCAGCGCACACCTCAACCTCATGCCTGAAATGCTCAGGCGGCTCACCGTGCGGTCAGGACCGCATCCGCAGCAGTGAATCCTGAACGTATGGCGCCTTCGATGGTGGATGGCAATCCGGTAGCGGTCCAATCCCCTGCCAACGCAAGGTTTTTTCCGGCGGCCGTTGCATTCGGGCGACGCTTTGCCTGTTCTGGCAGTGCGGCAAAGGTGGCCCGTTTCTCCTTCACCACCTGCCACGGGGGCAGCGACGTGGTGGGATCAAGGTTGGCAAGGGCCGCGATCTCACCCCAAATGGTGCGCGCGGTCTCTTCACGGTCCGACTCCATCAAGCGGTCGGCGCCGCTGACGGTGACGGACACATGGTCGTCATAAGCGAAGGCCCATTCGCCAACGGTGTTGATCATGCCCGTCATCCGGGGCATGCCCGCCGGCCGGTCCAGGCGGAAATGAACGTTCAGGATGGAGCGGTGTTCCGTCGGCGTCGTCAGGCCGGGCAACAAGTCGGCCGCCACCCAGGCCGGCACCGCCAGCACTACCCGGTCCTCTGGCTTCAGCTCAATCGTTTCGGCGCCGAAATCAAGAGCGGTGACCCGCTGGTCCACACGGGTGAGGGCACGCAGGCGGCGGCGCCACACGATCTCCGCCCCCTGCGCCGCCAGCCACTCCAGTGCCGGGTCGACGAAGACGGGCGACAGGCCGCCGCTGGCCAGCAAGGGCTGGTAGGCAGCACCGCCCTGGGCCAGCGTCTCGCGGATGATGGCGCCGGCCAGGCCCGCAGCCGACTGCTCCGGCTCGGTATTGAGCGCCGCCAGCAGGACCGGGCGGAAGAAGGTGTCCCAGGCGGGGCCGGAACAGGCCAGCACTTCACCGATGGGGGCCAGCGGATCGGCCCGCATCAGCTTCCACCCGGCCAGGTAGTCGCTGGCCTTGGTGCCCGGCACGCGGCGCGAGGGCACCAGGGCCCACCACGGCAGCTTGCCGTCGTTGGGCCGCACCTGCCAGCGCCGGCCGGTGGCGCCGTCCCAGAACCGGTATTCCACCTTTTCCAGTGCCGGTTCCCGGCCAGGCCCGTGCGTGGCGCGCAAATAGGCCATGGCGGCGTGATTGCCGCTGACCATCAGGTGGCTGCCGTTGTCGATGCGGATGCCCAGGTTGGGCTCATCATACGAGCGGCAGCGGCCGCCGGCCTGGGCCGCCGCCTCATACAGGCGCACGTGGCGCCCGGCCTGGGTCAGGCGCACGGCGGCGGCCAGGCCGGCCAGGCCGGCGCCGACGACATGCACGGTGGGCCCGGGGAAGGAAGCCCCGGGGGAAGGAAGGGGGGTAGTCATCAGAACAGGAACGCCTTCAGCACGATCCACAGCAGGTGGGGCTTGGCGATGCGGACCTTGGGGCGGGACCCGGTCCAGCCGCGCACCAACAGGCGGTCCAGGTACACCTTATAGACGTCCCGCATCAGGCGCGGGGCCCGGGCGGCGCGGCGGGGGGCGGCCGCCAGCAGGCGGTCGGCCTCGCGAAAATGCTCGGCGGCCCGCACCGCCAGGTCGCGCGCCACGCCGTCGATGCGCGGGTCGGCCACCACGGTGCTGGGGTCGGTCGCGGTGATGCCGTGCTTGCGCAGCAGCTCGGCCGGCAGATACAGCCGGTTGATCGCCGCATCCTCATCCACGTCGCGCAGCACGTTGGTCAGCTGCAGGGCGCGGCCCAGATGGTGGGACAGGGCGATGCCGCTGTCCTCCGGCATGCCGAAGACGCGGACGGACAGGCGGCCCACGGCGCTGGCCACCCGGTCGCAGTACAGATCCAAGGTGGCCATGTCCGGCGCCTGGATATCGGCGTCCAGGTCCATCTGCATGCCGTCGATGATGGCGAGGAAATCGTCATGGCGCAGGCCGAAGCGCACGGTGGCGGCCTGCAGTCCGGCCAGGCTGGCGGGACCCTTGCCCTCACACACGGCGGCGATGTCGCGGCGCCATTTGTCCAAGGCCTCGCGCCGCGCCGCCTTGGTAGATGCCACGGTCGGGTCGTCGCCATCGGCGATGTCATCCACCGCCCGGCAGAAGGCGTAGATGTGGAACATGGCATCGCGTTCCGCCGGGGGCAGCACGCGCATGGCGGTGTAGAACGAGCTGCCGCTGGCGGACTTGGCCGCGGTCTCGTTCTGAGCTGTGGTTTCGGTCATCTCGGCGGCCAGGCTCATGGCTTTTTCCCCGCCGGCACGGCGCGGGTGCCGCCGCCGGTCACGCGCTGCCACAGGGTGGACAGGGCGGCGCCGGCGGCGGTGCACAGCGTTTCCATCTTGGTCAGGTGCACCCGGTCGGACAGCGGGTCGCGGATCAGCAACAGGCGCACCAGGCGGCGGGCTAGGCGCTGGATGATGGCGACCTCGATGGCCAGCCGCAGATCCTTCACCTGGGCGGCCAGCGGCTCCGCCTGGTCCAGCAGGGCGTCGGTGCGCTTGGCCAGATGATGGATGATGTCCAGCAAGGCCGGCGGCGCCGCCGGCTCCAGCAGCACGTCGGGCGTCAGGTCACCCGCGATCAGCAGGGGCAGGGGGATGTAGACGCGGTCCAGCGCCCGCTTGTCCTTGCCGCAGTCCTGCAGGTGGTTGATGACCTGCAGGGCGGCGCACAGGGCGTCCGACGCCGGCCAGGTGTCGCGGCTCTCCCCATGTACGTCCAGGACGTAGCGGCCCACCGGCATGGCGGAGTACCGGCAATAGTCCATCAGGTCGTCCCAGTCGGTGTAGCGCAGCTGGGTGACGTCGCGGCGGAAGGCGGTCAGCAGGTCGTGGGCGTGCTGGTCGGGCAGGCCACGCTCGCGCAAGACCTCGCGCAGGGCTACGGCCTCCGGCTCGTTCTCGCGCTCGCCGCGCAGGCTGGCGCCCATGGCGTCCAGCAGCTTCAGCTTCATGTCCGGCGCCAGCATGGGGCTGTCCGACACGTCGTCGGCCACGCGGGCGAAGGCGTAATAGGCCATGACCGGCGCCCGGGCGTCCCGGCGGATGATCAGCGAGGCGACGGGGAAGTTCTCGTCCTTATGGCCTTTGCCGGTGCGGTGGTTGGCTGCCGTCATGGGGTAGGGGTTCCGTTCTGGCCCGGCTGCTGACCCGTCACCGCTTGGCCTTGGCTGACCTGGACAGGATGCACATGCTGGGCTTGGGCGCGCCCTTTCCACATGCCGCCACGGCCCATCCAATGCTGGATCGCGCTGTCCACGGTCCACACGGTATAGACGATACCGATCAGCGGCAAGGTGACGGCCCGCATAGGCGACAGGCGATAGAACACCTGGATGGGGGCGAAGCTGGCCAGCATGAGGCCGACGGCGAGCGCGCCGAAGATGCCCGCCGCCTCCCGGTTGAACAGGGCCAGCAGCACGGGCGCTACATAGGTCAGCAGCATGCCCAGCACGGTGCCCGCCAGCAGCGCCGGGGAATAGTTCAGCTGCGCGTAGGCGCTGCGGATGACCATGCGGCGGATGTCGTCCACCTTGTCATAGGCGCGCAGGCTGACGGCGCGGTCGCTGAGGCCCAGCCAGATGGACCCTTGCGTCTTCAGGCGGCGCCCCAGGGCGCAGTCGTCGATCAGGGCGTCGCGGATGCTGTCGATGCCGCCGGCGCGCGCCAGCGCCTGGCGGTCCACCAGCATGCAGCCGCCGGCCGCCGCCGCCACGGTGGATCCGCTGTCGTTCACCCGGCCGAAGGGGTACAGCATCTGGAAGAAATAGATGAAGGCCGGGATGAAGGCCCGCTCCGCCCAGCTCTGGCAGCGCAGCTTGGCCATCAGGCTGACCAGCACGCGCTTCTCCGTCTGGGCGCGGGTCACCAAGCGGGTCAGCGTGTCGGGGGCGTAGGCAATGTCGGCGTCGGTCAGCCACAGGTAGTCGGGCGGAAAGTCGCCCTCCTGCGCGTGCGCGATGCCCTGGCGCACGGCCCACAGCTTGCCCGTCCAGCCCGGCGCCAGTTCCGCCCCCGTCAGCACCGTCAGCGCGGCGGTGGAGCCTGAGGACTCGGCGGCGTGGCGGGCCAGGTCGGCCGTGCCGTCGTCGCTGCCGTCGTCGACCAGCACGATGTTCAGGGCGCCGGGGTAATCCTGCGCGCCCAGGGACGCGATCACCTGGGCGATGCCGTCAGCCTCGTTGCGGGCGGGGATGATGGCGGTGACAGAAGGCCAGCCGCCCTCCAGCCCGCCATGGCCATGAGCTGGGCCGCTGGGCAGGTCTCCCGGCCTGTTGGCCGGCACCACCGCCATGTCGTCCCGTTCCAGCCCCAGCCAGAACTGGCCGCGGGCGAAGACCAGGACCACCCAGATCGCCAGGCTGATGAGGCCAATGAGGAAGATCAGGCTCATGCAAGGTACCCCGCGGTCTTGAACCAGGTGAGGGCGTCGGCCAGGGCCTGGCCGTAGGGCCGGGCGGTATAGCCCAACTCGGCCTCGGCCTTGGCCGAGGAGAAGAACATGCGGTATTTGGACATGCGCAGGCCGTCCACGGTCACGAACGGCTCGCGCTTCGTCACCTTGGCCACCGCTTCCGCCACCACGGCGATGGGCAGGATCAGGCCGCGCGGCACCGCCACCGTGGGTGGCTTGCGGCCCACCAGCCGGGCGATGTCAGCCAGCATTTGCTGCAAGGAGACGTCCTGGCCGCCCAGGATGTAGCGTTCGCCCACCCGGCCCTTCTCGAAGGCCAGCAGATGGCCCTCGGCCACATCGTCCACATGCACCAGGTTCAGGCCGGTGTCGACGAAGGCCGGCATCTTGCCGGTCGCGGCCTCGACGATGATGCGGCCGGTGGGGGTGGGGCGCAGGTCACGGGGGCCGATGGGGGTTGACGGGTTGACGATAACAGCCGGCAGGCCATCCTTGGCCACCATGTCCAGCACCGCCTGTTCCGCCAGGATCTTGCTGCGCTTGTAGGCGCCGATGGCGGCGTCCGGCGTCATCACCGCGCGTTCGTCCACGGCTACCCCGTCGGTGCGGGGGGCCAGCACGGCCACGCTGCTGGTGTAGACCACCCGCTTCAGGCGGTGGCGCACCGCCAGTTCCATGATGGCGCGGGTGCCGCGCAGGTTGTTCTGGACGATCTCTTCCGGGTTGGGCGCCCACAGGCGGTAGTCGGCCGCCACATGCAGCAGGGCGTCCGCCCCGTCCATGCCGCGTGCCAGGCTGTCCGGGTCGTTCAGGTCGCCTTCCACCACCCGCACGTCCAGGCCGGCCAGGTTGGTCGGTGGCGTCGCCGCGCGCTTCAGCACGGTGACGTCGTGGCCCCGCGCCAAGGCCACACGGGCCACGGCCGCGCCGACGAATCCCGTCGCCCCGGTGATGAACAGTCGCTGCTTATCGGCCATCGGCCTTACGGTCCCCATCAATACTTTGGTCGGCACCCATCGATCGGCGCGGACCATATCACTTCCCTGGTGCGGAGGGGAAAGGGTTGGGCACCGGCGCCCGGCGGATGGCTGGCCTGCTGCGGCGCCGATGCCACAGGTGCACCGTCGCCGCCATGGCTGCCGACCGCCGCCGGACGGCCAAGTATTTAACGGTATGTTAACTACTGTCGGCCACGCTGATGATACGGGATTTCCTGTAAATGTTGCAGCGCAAACGCGCGGCCACCCGTACTCGCCATCCTGTGTCATATACAAGATTGTCTGACCATTCGGTTATGTGCGTTCAATACTGATTGACCAAGTGGTCAGGATGCATTCAGCATCATGGGTGTAGGAGGGGCTGGCGGGATCTTGGGGATGCCATCAGTCGGATTTCCAGCAAGCGAGGTGGGTTGTCCCGAGGCGTCGCGCCTGCGGGACCTTGAAACGATCCGGGGGATTTGAGAGATGCGCGTGAAGGTCCAGTTTTTGTTGCCTGTCATTGGTGTTGCCGCCCTGGGCGGCGTGCTGGTGGCCGCTGGCCAGGTGGGCCAGGACCGGGCGGCGCGGGTTGCCCAGTCGCTGGACCAGGCACGGACCACGCTGGTGCAGGCCACGGATGTGCGGGCCATCAGCCGCGCCGTGCAGCGCGACGCGCTGAACACCCTGCTGGAACCGGCCGCCGATCGCGGCACCTTTGTCGAGCGCGCGTCCGTGCGGCTGACGGAGATGGGGCTGCTGGTCGCCGGCCTGCGCGACCGGGCCGCCGACGCGGCCTTCCTGGCGCCGCAGGCCCAGGCCCTGACGGAAATGACGGCCATGGTGACAGCCGTGCGCGGCGGTGACGAGGCCGGCGCCCTGACCCGCTTGCGCACCACCGTGGGCCCCCTGGACGCCCAGGCCGCCGGCCTGGCCCAGGCCTTCATCGACACCCAGGGCCAGGTTCTGGACGGCCTGGCGGCCGACGCCGGCCACCTGCAGGCGCAGACCAGTCGCCTGGCGGCCTGGGGCGGCGTGCTGGGCACGGCCGCGGCCATGATGATGAGCGCCCTGTTCCTGCTGGCGCTGCTGCGCCGCCCCTTGGCCCGCTGGGCCGGGGCCGGCAACGACGATCTGCGCGCCGTCATGGCCGCCGCCGCCCGGGGGGATGAACTGGGCGACTGGGCCCGCGCCCTGGTGGCTTTGCGCGACCAAGCGAAGCAGCGGGGCGGCCGCCCGGTTCGGGCCGCCCGGGCCAAGGTCAGTCCCGCGGTGCTGGCCGCCTGACGCCAGACCGGTTCCGAAAGAGATAGGGCCCGGGAGTCCCCCGACTTCCGGGCCCTTTTCCTATTTGGCCCCCTGGCCACACAGTGGCCGGGGCAGGGCGCCTTCCAGCAACTGGTTGATGTGCCGGTCCATCCACCCTGGCTCGTCCAGCGGGCTGAAACGGATCAGCAGGCGGGTGTAGAGGGCGCCGTACATCGCCTCCACCAGGGTTTCCACGTGCAGGTCGGGGCGGAACTCGCCATTGCGCTTGCCCCGCTCAATGATGTCGCGCAGGCGCTGCCGCCGGGGTTCCACCACCTTTTCATGATAGACCTTCAGCGTCGGCGGGTCGTTCTGTCCCGCCAGCACGATGCTGGCCACCACCCGGCCGGTGGCGCCGGCGAAGCTGCGGGCGATGCCGTCCAGCACGGTGCGCAGGTCGGACACGGCCGACGCCGTGTGGGGAATCGGCACCGTCAGTTCCGCATGCGCCAACAGTGCTTCCATGGCCAGGGCCCCCTTGCCCGGCCACCAGCGGTAAATGGTTGTCTTCGCCGTGCCCGAACGGGCGGCCACTCCCTCGATGGTGAAGCGTTCCAGGCCGTTTTCCTCCAGCAACTGGAAGGCGGCATCCAGGATGGCGTCCCGGGCCTGGTCTGACCGGGGCCGTCCAGGCCCCCGCATGGCTTTATCCGTCACCCTCTCTCCTCGCTCAAAATGAAGCCCCGGTTATTAAGCCGGCCCCTGGTTGACCGGGGCCGGTCTGTGATGCGCGTCGCACGGTCACGGATATGAAACGCTACACAGCGTTTCGTTTGTCGCAGTGCTCCTCACACCGGTTTCACACTACCTTACCGTTACGAAACGGACCATAGCGAAATGGTCCTTCCCGCCGACCTCCGGTTCCATTCCCGGCCCATCCTTCCTTGGGCCGGAACGCCCCCGGTCGTCCCTGCGGGTATCAGATGCAAGGAGAGTAGCGGTGAGCGGGGTTGTAAAGAAGTCTTCCGTTAAAGTATTGGCCGGCGCCGTCGCGGCCATAGCGCTTTTGGGTGGGGCCGCCGTCGGCGGGAATTACTATTGGAAGACGGGGCGCTTCCTCGAATCGACCGACGACGCCTACGTCCAGGCCGATTACACGACGGTGGCGCCCAAGGTGTCGGGCTATATCGCGGAAGTGCTGGTGGAGGACAACCAGCCGGTGAAGGCCGGCCAGGTGCTGGCCCGCATCGACGACCGCGACTTCCGCACGGCGCTGGACCAGGCCACGGCCGACGTGGCCACGGCCGAGGCCGACATCCGCAACATCCAGGCCCAGCGCACGCAGCAGCAGGCGGTGGTGGCCCAGGCCCAGGCGGCGCTGGCCGCCGACCAGGCCAACCTGACCTTCGCCCGCCAGGACCGCGACCGCTATCGCGACCTCATGAAGACCGGATTCGGCACGGTGCAGCGCGCCCAGCAGACCGAGGCGGCGGTGACGGACAAGGCATCGACCCTGCAGCGCGACCAGGCGGCCCTGGTGGCGGCGCAGAAGCAGGTGGACGTGCTGGCCACGGCCGAGGCCAAGGCCGCGACCGTGCTGGATCGCGCCCAGGCCATCGCCCGCCAGGCGGAGCTGAACCTGTCCTACACGACCATCGCCGCGCCCATCGACGGCACGGTGGGTGCCCGCACCCTGCGCGTGGGCCAGCTGGTCCAGGCCGGCACGCAGCTGATGGCCGTGGTGCCCCTGTCCCAGGTCTACGTGCTGGCCAATTTCAAGGAGACCCAGCTGACCGAGGTGCGTCCCGGCCAGCCGGTGCAGGTGACGGTGGACAGCTTCCCCGGCACCACGCTGAAGGGCCGGGTGGACAGCCTGTCGCCCGCCAGCGGCACCAGTTTCGCCCTGCTGCCGCCGGACAACGCCACCGGCAACTTCACCAAGATCGTGCAGCGCATCCCCATCAAGATCGTGCTGGATGAAGGCCAGCCCCTGGCGGGACTGCTGCGCCCCGGCATGTCGGCCGAGCCGGTGATCGATACCCGGGTGCAGCCCGCCCACGCGGCCCAGGCGCCGCAGCTGGCGACATCCACGTCAGGCCTCTACCCCATGGCCCGCTGAGGGCCGCATCGGATCGCTGAAGGCTCCAAGCCATGGCTCCCTTCGACAGCAGCACCATCCTGACCGCCGGCGGCACCCTCCCCCGCACCCTGCCGCCGGCCAGCGGCCCGGCCCCTCACGGCGGGGGCCGGGCCGCGCCCTCCATCCCGGCCGCCGACCACGTGCCGTTCAAGACCTGGCTGGCCGTGCTGGGCTCAGTGCTGGGCGCCTTCATGGCGGTGCTGAACATCCAGATCGTCAACGCCTCACTGGCCGACATCCAGGGCGGCATCGGTGCCGGCGTGGACGATGGCGGCTGGGTCGCCACCGCCTACCTGATCGGCGAGATCATCGTCATCCCGCTGTCCGGCTTCATGAGCCAGGTGTTCAGCGTGCGCCGCTACCTGATCACCAACACGGTGCTGTTCCTGGTCTTTTCCGTGGCCTGCGCCTTCGCGCAGAACCTGCAGCAGATGATTGTGCTGCGTGCCATCCAGGGTTTCTGCGGCGGCGTGCTGATCCCCATGGCCTTCACCCTCATCATCACCCTGCTGCCCAAGTCGCGGCATCCGCTGGGCCTGGCCCTGTTCGCCCTGACCGCCACCTTCGCGCCCGCCATCGGTCCCACCATCGGTGGCTACCTGACCGAGACCTACGGCTGGAAATACATCTTTTACATCAATCTGGTGCCGGGCGTGTTCATGGTCGGGGCGCTTTGGGCCTCGCTGGAGCGGGCGCCCGTGCGCCTGAGCCTGCTGCGCCAGGGTGATTGGTGGGGCATCGCCACCATGGCCGTGGGCCTGGCCTGCCTGCAGACGGTGCTGGAGGAAGGCAACAAGGACGACTGGTTCGGTTCCGCCTACATCGTGCGGCTGGCGGTCATCGCCGCCGTGGCGCTGGGCGCGTTCCTGGTCATCGAGCTCAAGGTGGCCAGGCCCCTGCTGAACCTGCGCCTGCTGGCGCGGCGCAATTTCGGCCTGGGCATCGTCGCCAACGTGCTGCTGGGGGTGGTGCTCTACGCCTCTTCCTACCTGCTGCCGCGCTACCTGGGTCAAATCCAGGGCTACAACGCCCAGCAGATTGGGTCCGTCATGGCCTGGGTGGGCCTGCCGCAGCTGGTGCTGATCCCGCTGGTGCCCCTGCTGATGAAGCGCTTCGACGCCCGCTGGCTGGCCCTGGTGGGGGCCGCCGTGTTCGCCGGCAGCAACTTCATGAACATCCACCTGTGGCTGGGCAGCGCGTCGGACCAGCTGTTCTGGCCCAACATCGTGCGCGCCTTCGGCCAGGCCCTGGTCATGACCCCCCTGTCGGTGCTGGCCACCGGCGGCATCGAGAAGGAGAACGCGGGCTCCGCCTCCGGGCTGTTCAACATGATGCGCAACCTGGGCGGCGCCGTCGGCATCGCGCTGACCCAGACCTGGCTGACCAAGCGCGAACAGTTCCATTCCAACGTCATGACGGGCCAGGTCAGCCTGTTCGGCGAAGGCACGCGACAGCACCTGGCCATGCTGCAGCGGAAGTTCATGGAACACGGCGTGCCCGACACCCTCACCGCCTGGCGCCAGGCGGTGGCGGAGGTGGACGCCGGGGTCCGCACCCAGGCCTGGCTGATGGCCTACAGCGACGCCTTCTTCTTCCTGGGCAGTGCCATGGCCCTGTCGGCCGTCGCCATCCTGTTCCTGAAGAAGGCCGCTTCCGGAGCGGACGCCGGCGGCGCGCACTGAAAACGCGGCGGGACCGTGGCCGGTCGTGACGGAGTGACCGGCTGCGGCCATGGATGACCGGGCTGTGTCCAGAGGCGTCAGGCGTTCTCCCGCAGGCGGGTCAGGAAGCCCTGGATGCCGCTGCGCATGGCGCTGGCCGTACCGTCGGCGTGGACAGCGGTGCTGCGGGTGGCGGTCACCTGGCTGGCCACCTGGGTCGCCAGGTCACTCATGCCGCCCACCGCCTCCCCCAGGCGGCGGGTGCGGTCCGACACCAACTGAATGCTGCGCGAGATCTCATCCACCGCCGCGCTTTGCTGGCCGATGACATTGGCGACCTCACCAGAGCTGGCGTCCAGGGCGGCGACCGACTGGGCGATCTCCGCCACCGCGCTGGCCGTACCCTGGGCGGCGGCCTGGATTTCCTGGATTTGCTGGGTGATGTCCTCGGTGGCCTTGGCCGTCTGGTTGGCCAGGCTTTTCACCTCGCTGGCCACGACGGCGAAGCCCTTGCCCGCCTCACCCGCCCGGGCCGCCTCAATGGTGGCGTTCAGCGCCAGCAGGTTGGTCTGCCCGGCGATGTCGCTGATCATCTGCACCACGCTGCCGATGCGGGTGGCGACCTCGCCCAAGGTCGTGACCTGGCGGTCCACCGCCTCCACCTGCGTGGCGGCCGAACGGGCGCGGCTGGCGGCGTCCTCGACGGAACGCACGATCTCCGCGATGGTCACGGCCATCTCCTCCACCGCCGCCGCCACGGTGCCGGCGTGGCTCATGGCGTCTTCCGCCTCGGCGGTGGCGCCGGTGGCGGAGCTGCGGGCGCTATCGGCCAACTGGTCCAGCGCGCCGGCGTTGTCGGACAGGTTGGTCATGGCCCCGACCAGGCGGTCCGTCTGGCCGGCGATTTCACTGGCGAACTGGTCGGCCAGGGCCAGGCGCAGGGCGACCCGCTGCTGACGGGCCTGCTGGGCCTGCTGCTCCTGCTGCTGGCGCAGGGCCTCGGTTTCGGCGGCGGCGGTTTCGGCCTTGGCCAGGGCCTTGTCCATGGCGGCGAACAGGCGCTCCAGGCTCCAGGCCAGCCACACCAGGATGCCGGTCTCCATGATGACGACGGCGGCATGGAACAACACCCGGCGCACGTCGCCCTCGCTGTCGGGGAATACCCAGGCCGGGACCAGGAAGCTGAGGGTCAGGTGATGCACGGCGGTGGCGCCGGCGGCCAGGATGATGATGCGCCAGTCGCAGAAGGCCGTCAGCATGGCCAGCACGGCGAAGTAGACCATGTGGTAGTCCAGCTGCCACGCGCCCGAGGCCGCCATGACCAGGACGGAGGTCTGCGCCACCGCCAGCAGGGCCGTCATATATTCCAGCGTCTGCCGCGGCAGGCGCAGCAGCAGGCCGCCCGTCAGCACGGCGGCCAGGGCTGCAGCGGCCAGGCCCGGCCCCATCCAGCCGTTGCCGGACAGGCCGCCGGTCAGCGCCGCCACGGGCGCGCATACCCAGAGGAACACGACGAAGACCCGAAGGGCCATGGCCCGGATGAAGGACATCTTGATCATCTTATCGCCTCGACCTTGCGAAACATGTCAGCCGCGGAAGGGCGCGGCCGCCTTGGCGGCGATACCGCACGCCTGGAAACCGTTGAGCGGCACCAGCAAGCCTCCGTCCAGGAGGGGACCGGGAAAAGGGCCGTTCCCCACCTTGACCACCCACCGTCCCGGCCCCCCGTCGACCAGCAGGACATCCGCCCGGGCCAGCGCCTGCAACTGGTCGGCCTGGTCGGTCCAGGGTGGGAACAGCGCCAGCGCGAAGCCGGCGGTGCGGTGCGGGAAGGCGGCCCCGGCCAAAGCCGGAAGCAACGACGCGATGGTGGCGATCACCGCCCACGCCAGCCCCTTGCCCGTGACCTTCGCCCCCATGCCCGCCATGACTGGAACCTTGTGTGCTCCGCCCTTAACCAATGGCGTCACGATGGCGCCCAAACCTGTGGAATGAGTTAATTCGTCTTCTAGGGCGGACGACCTATCCCGATGGACCTAAGGACGGCGTGGGCCCCGTGGCGCTGCGTCAATTCGCAAGGGGCTGCCGCGACAGGCGCGGGCCCGTTGCGCAGTGATAGCCTCACGTCCGCACCTTCGCCTAAAGTCCAGGATCACCCATGTCGAAAGGCATAACTGTCACGGATCGCGCGCGGTCGGGAGCGGGGGCATGAGCCTGGCTTCCTTCATGCCCCCGTCGCCCGCCCCCCTGTCGCCCGCCCCCCTGTCGCCCGACGCGACGCTGATCACCCCCCGGGGGCCGGGCCTGCTGCCCTGGTTGGCGGAGGCTTGGCGCACGCGGCGCATCGCGCTGATGCTGGCGCGGCGTAGCCTAAAGGCCCGGTACCGCCAGACATGGTTGGGGGCGGGCTGGGCCATCCTGCAGCCCTTGCTGCTCATGCTGGTCTATTGGGGGATTTTCGGCCATTTGCTGGGCGTGCCCACGGGCGGCGAGGCCCCCTATCCCGTGTTCGCCTTCACCGGCCTGGTGCTGTGGCAGTTCTTCTCGCGCGCGCTGATGGACGCCAGCGCCAGCATTCTGCACCAGGCCCACTTCGTCACGAAGGTCTACTTTCCCCGCCTGCACATGCCGCTGGCCTCATTGATGGTGGCGGCGGTGGACATGGCGGCGGGCCTGGTGTGCCTGGCGCTGCTGCTGGCCGCCTTCCGCATCTGGCCGGAGGCGCGCTGGTTGCTGCTGCTGGGGCCGCTGGCCCTGCTGCTCGTCACCGGTGCTGGCGCGGCGTTGGTGCTGTCCGCCCTGGTGCTGCGCTTTCGCGACGTGGGTCACCTGCTGCCCTTGACGACCCAGGTGCTGATGGTGGCGGCCCCGGTGATTTATCCTGCCCATCTGGTTCACGGGGTGATGGGCACGCTCTATCGCCTGAATCCCATGGTGACGGTGATCGAGGGCGCGCGGGCCGCCCTGCTGGGCACCCCCGCGCCGGAACCGGTGCCGGCCCTGCTGTCGGTGGCCTTTGCCGCCGGCCTGTTGCTGCTGGGCCTGCGCACCGTGCGGCGCACGGAACCGGCCATGGCCGATCTGATCTGAAGGGGTCCGCTCATGACCTTGTGCACGTTCGATGGGGCGGTCGGCGCCAACACCCGCGAATCCCACCGCCTGGCCAATGCCCTGCCGCCTCCGGCGGTGGAGGTGCGGCACCTGTCCAAACGCTATGGCGGCGCCGAGCGGGGCGGCATGATCTACGACCTGCTGGCCGGGCGCCGCGGGCGCGCGGAACCCGCCGGCTTTTGGGCGCTGGACGACCTCAGTTTCACCGTGCCCCAGGGCGGCGTGCTGGGCATCATTGGCCGCAATGGCTCGGGCAAGACCACGCTGATGCGCATCCTGTCGCGCATCACCGCGCCCACGAAGGGTGAGGCCCTGGTGCGCGGCCGGGTGGGCGCCCTGCTGGAGATCGGGTCCGGCTTCCACCCCGAACTGACGGGGCGGGAGAATATCGACTTCAGCGGCGCCATCCTGGGCATGACCCAAGCCGAGGCGCGCGAGGCGGTGGACGCCATCATCGACTTCGCGGAGATCGCCGACTTCCTGAACACCCCGGTGAAGCACTACTCCATCGGCATGTACATGCGCCTGGCCTTCGCCGTCTCATCCCACATCCGCAACGAGGTGCTGCTGCTGGATGAGATCCTGGCGGTGGGCGACGAGCGGTTCCAGGACAAGTGCCGCCGCCGCATCAAGCAGCTGTGCGGCGAGGGCCGCACCGTGCTGATCATCAGCCACACCAGCGCCCTGCTGGAAGAATCGTGCGACAGCCTGCTGGTGCTGGACAAGGGTCGTAAGGTCTTTCTGGGCGACCCCTACGCCGGCATCGACTTCTACCACCGCGACATTCTGCGCCTGGCGCCTGGCGCCCGCCTGGGCGCCGACGGCCGCCCCTACCGCGCCGCCATCAATGTCGGCCGCATCCGGGGCTGGCGGCGGGGGTGAGGTGCTGGGGCCCGGGGCTGACCCGCGCGCCGGGCATGCCGGGGGATCGCCCAGGCCAACGCCGGAAAGGTTGCCTCTGTGGCCAGATAGTTTTAGAAATTGGCCCCAGTCAGGTAACAATCTTTCAGGATCTGGTTCCGTGCCCCAGCTTCGTTCCCGCACCACCACCCATGGCCGCAACATGGCCGGCGCCCGCGGCCTGTGGCGCGCCACCGGTATGACGGATGCCGATTTCGGCAAGCCCATCGTGGCCATCGCCAATTCCTTCACCCAGTTCGTGCCTGGCCACGTGCACCTGAAGGATTTGGGCCAGCTGGTGGCGGGCGAGGTGGTGGCGGCCGGCGGCGTGGCCAAGGAATTCAACACCATCGCGGTGGATGACGGCATCGCCATGGGCCACGCCGGCATGCTGTACAGCCTGCCTTCGCGTGAGGTCATCGCCGACGCCGTGGAATACATGGTCAACGCGCACTGCGCCGACGCCCTGGTCTGCATTTCCAACTGCGACAAGATCACGCCCGGCATGCTGATGGCCGCCCTGCGCCTCAACATCCCCACCGTGTTCGTCTCCGGTGGCCCCATGGAGGCCGGCAAGGCCCCCGTACATGGCGAGATCCGCTCGGTCGACCTGATCGACGCCATGGTGGCGGCGGCGGACGACAGCGTCAGCGATGCCGAGGTGCAGGCGCTGGAGCAGAACGCCTGCCCCACCTGCGGCTCCTGCTCCGGCATGTTCACCGCCAATTCCATGAACTGCCTGGTGGAGGCGCTGGGCCTGGGCTTGCCCGGCAACGGCACCGTGCTGGCCACCCACGCCGACCGCAAGGCCCTGTTCCTGCGGGCCGGTCGCACGGCGGTGGAGATCGCCAAGCGCTGGTACGAGAATGACGACGCCAGCGTCCTGCCCCGTTCCATCGCCACGTTCGAGGGGTTTGAGAACGCCATCGCCCTGGACATTGCCATGGGCGGGTCCACCAACACCGTGCTGCACCTGCTGGCGGCGGCGTATGAGGGCGGGGTGGACTTCACCATGGCCGACATCGACCGCATGTCGCGCCGCGTGCCCCACCTGTGCAAGGTGGCGCCGTCCTCCGCCACGGTGCATATCGAGGACGTGCACCGCGCCGGCGGCATCATGGGCATCCTGGGGGAACTGGACCGCGCCGGCCTGCTGCACCGCGACGTGCCCACCGTGCACGCCCCCACCATCGGCGCCGCCGTGGACCGCTGGGACATCACCCGCGCCAACGATGCCGACATCGCTGAGTTCTACGCGGCAGCGCCCGGTGGCGTGCGCACCACCCAGGCCTTCAGCCAGGCGTCACGCTACACCAGCCTGGACCGTGACCGGGTGAATGGCATCATCCGCAGCAAGGAAAACGCCTTCAGTCAGGACGGCGGACTGGCCGTTCTGTACGGCAACCTGGCGGTCGACGGCTGCATCGTGAAGACGGCGGGCGTGGACCCGGCGGCCCTGACCTTCGCCGGCAAGGCCCGCGTGTTCGAAAGCCAGGACGACGCCGTCTCCGCCATCCTGGGCAACCGGGTGCAGGCGGGTGACGTGGTGCTGATCCGCTATGAGGGGCCGCGCGGCGGCCCCGGCATGCAGGAAATGCTGTACCCGACCAGCTACCTTAAGTCCAAGGGCCTGGGTAAGGTCTGCGCCCTGGTGACGGACGGCCGCTTCTCCGGCGGCAGCTCCGGCCTGTCCATCGGCCACATCTCGCCCGAGGCGGCCGAGGGCGGCACCATCGGCCTGGTGGAGGAAGGCGACCGCATCGTCATCGACATCCCCAACCGCAGCATCCACCTGGATGTGGAGGACGGCGAGCTGGAACGCCGCCGCGACGCCATGAAGGCCAAAGGGGCGAAGGCCTGGAAGCCCGCCACCCGTGACCGCCAGGTCTCCGGCGCGCTCAAGGCCTACGCCTACTTCGCCACCTCCGCCTCGCGGGGCGCTGTGCGGGATACGTCGGGGATTTGATCGGGGTCCTGTTGGCGGCATGAGATTTCCCCATGCCGCCGCAGTCGGGGCGCGCTTACCCCTCCGCGTCGCCCCAGACCAGGAACAGGCCGACGTCGCCGGGGAAGCCGTTGGGGAAGTCCAGGACGCGGGCGGTCAGGCTGAAGCCCGCCGGCTGCAGCTCATGGTGCCAGCGCTGGTAGATCTCGGCCGCCTCGCCCCGCAGGGTGCGGGGCCAGTCCGGTTCCGGGGCGTTGATGGCGCGGGCGCCGTCGCTGCACAATTCCGCCGGGAACCGCAGCAGCAGGAATTCCTTCTCGCCCCGCGCGGCGGCGTCGTGCGCGCCCTCCAGCAGCTTGTGCCAGCCATGGTCGGCCACATGATGGTCGATCAGTTCCTGCACCTTCTCCTGCCGGCGGGCCAGCGCCTCCTTGCGCTGGTTGGCCAGCTGGCGGGCGTTCTCGTCGTGGAAATTGCCCACCAGGTGGCGGAAGTCGGCGGCGCGGAACAGGGGTTCATGCGCCGGCTCACGCACCGGTGCCTGCGCGGGCGGCGCCTTCCTCTCCCACCGCTGGAACAGGCCGGGGCGGTGCGCCGCCTCGGTCTTCTCGGCGGGCTCGGCCGCCAGCACCTTCAACAGGTCGGCGCGTGACACGATGCCCACCAGCGATCCGTCCAGCACCACGGGCACGCGCTTGATGCCATGGGTCATCAGCAGGCGCGCGATGTCGGCAGTATCGGTGTTGATGTCGACGGTGATGACTGGGGCGGCCATGACGTCGCGGGCGGTGCGCTCGCGATTCTGGGCGTCGGCCCAATAGGCGGGCAACTGCTCGCCTTCCGCCACCAGGGCCAGCCACCAGTCGCGCCGCGCTTCATGGTCGGCGCCCGCCTCTTCCCGGTTGATCAGGTCGCCTTCGCTGACCATGCCGATGACGCCGCCATGGCCGTCCACCACCGGCGCGGCGCTGACGCCCCGGTCCAGCAGCAGGGTGGCGATGCGGCTGACCGGCGTGTCGGGCGCCAGGGTCAGGACATCCTCGGTCATCACGTCATGGGCGCGCATGGGGCGGGGCTCTCTTCTCAATGGATCCGTCGGGGGCCGTTCCGGGAAAAGATAACCCAATGAAATGGCGCAGTCTTTGCGCTGCATCATGGTCGCGGCGGCCTTCCCCCAATGCGCCGCCGACGCTACCCTTTGGTAATGGGCGGTGGTCAGGGCTGGGGCGTGGCCATGAGATCGACGACCACCGCCACGTTCAGGTCCACCGTCCGGCCCTTGCTGAACAGGCCGTGGCCGCCGACGTCATAGTCGGTGCGCACCAGGTCCAGCCGGCCCACGGCGTGGGCCTTGCCATCGGCGATATCCAGGGTGAAGGGCAGGACGACATCCTTCCTGATGCCGCGGATGGTCAGGGTGCCCACCGCGTCATATTGGTTGCCGCCCTTGGCGCGGAAGGTCGTGGCCTCGAACACCGCGTCGGGGAAGGCCTGGATGTTGAACCAGTCCTCGCCGGGCAAGGCCTGGTCCTTCTCCGCGTCGCCGATCATGGCGCTGCCCATGGCGATGGTCACCTTGGCATGGCCGGCGGCGGGGTCTGCGGGGTCGAAGTCGATGGCGGCATCCCAGCGGCCGAAGCGGCCGGTGAATTCCTTGTCGCTCTGCTTGCCGATGAACCCCAGCACACTTTCGCCCTTGTCCACCGTCCAGGTCGCGGCCCCGGCGGGCGCGGGCAACAGCAGGGCGGCCAGCATCAGGATGGACAGGACGGGGGTCAGGATGGACGGGCGCGGGGTCACGGGAACGGCCTCCAGGAATGCGGTGCGGCGGTCCCCCATGGTAATCGACGGGCCGGCGGTGGGGCCTGCGACCCCGCGTAGCATACGCTGTAAAACGAACGGCCCCGGACGCCATCGCGCCGGGGCCGCCTCGTTCACGCGCTTGCCGTGATACGGCTTATTTGGCCGTGGCGGTCAGGTCGACGGTGACGCTGACGGCCAAAGCCACCATCTTGCCGTCGCCCCAGGCGCCCTGGCCCACGCCATAGTCGGTGCGCACCAGGTCCAGCTTGCCCACGGCATGGGCCTTGCCGCCGGCCACGGCCAGGGTGAAGGGCAGGGTCACGTCCTTTTTGATGCCGCGGATGGTCAGGGTGCCCACCGCGTCATACTGGTTGCCGCCCTTGGCCTTGAAGCTGGTGGCCTCGAACACCGCCTTGGGGAAGGCCTTGGTGCTGAACCAGTCGGCTTCGGGCAGGGACTGGTCCTTCTGCACGTCGCCGGTCTTGGCGCTGGCCATGTCGATGGTGACGGTGGCGTGGCCGATGGCCGGGTTGGCCGGGTCGAAATCGATGGTGGCGTCCCAGCGGGTGAACTGACCGCTGAAGGCGGTGCCGCTCTGGCTGCCGGTGAAGCCCAGCTTGCTATGGGCGGTGTCCACGGTCCAGCCGGCGGCCGAGGCCGGGCCGGCCAGCAACAGGGCGCCCAGGAGGGTGGCGGTGGCCCAGGTGGTGGCAACGCGCGGGGTGAGGAACTTCATGATGGATACCCTCAATCTTGCAGGGCGGCCGGCGCGGGCGCCCGGCGGCCGAAACGGGGAACCATGCGCAGCAGCACGTCATCCTTGACCAGGAAATGGTGACGCAGCGCCGCCAGGGCGTGGACCACCACCAGGGCCACCAGGATCCAGGCGGCCAGCTCATGCGCCTCCGACACCACGTCGTTGATCGGCGCCTTGTTCTCCAGGTCGGCCAGGACGGGCATGTGGGGGAAGGGGATGAGGCCGTACAGCACGGTCGGGATGTTGAATTTCGAGGTGGAGACGACCGCCCAGCCGGTCAGCGGCATGCCCAGCAGCAGGGCGTACAGGCCGGCATGGCCCAGGTGGGCGGCCCACTTCTCCCACGCCGGCATGTGGGCCGGCAAGGGTGGGGGCCGATGGGCCAGACGCCAGGCCGCCCGGAACAGGGTCAGGACCAGCACGGTGATGCCCACCGACTTGTGCAACTGGAACAGCTTGAACTGGTCGGGGGAGCCGGGCGGCAGCGACGTCATCGTCCAGCCCATGATCAACAGGGCAAGGATGGCGATGACGGTCAGCCAATGAACCAGGATGGCCACGCTGTTGTAACGCGCCGCGACGGTCATGGTCCGGCTCCCCCTTCAGTCCGACAAGGCGATGGATAGTAACGCTATTACTGGGCGCGGTCGAATTCGCCGCTGATCAGCAGCTCGACCTCGTCACCGACGTAGGGCACGTACTTGTCGACGCCGAATTCGGACCGCTTCACCTGCGCCTTGGCGTCGAAGCCGACGACATAGGCCTTGGTCATCGGGTTGCTGCCGCCGCCGTGGAAGCTGGCGTCCAGGGTCACGGGCTTGGTCACGCCGTGCAGGGTCAGGTCGCCGGTGATCTTGCCGGTGGTGGCGCCGGTCACCTCGATCTTGGTGGTCTTGAAGGTGGCGGTCGGGAACTTGGCGGTGTCGAAGAAGTCCGGGCTGTTCAGGTGCTCATCCAGCTTCGGGTTGGCGGTGGCCAGGCCCTTCACGTTGATGGTCACGTCCAGCTTGCTCTTGGCCGGCGCCTTGGGGTCGAAGTCCAGCGTGCCTTCCAGGTCCGGGAAGGCGCCGTAATAGGTGGAGAAGCCGAAGTGGGTGATGGCGAACACCACCTTGGCGTGGCTCTTGTCCAGGGTGAAGTGGCCACCCTCGACCTTGCTGAGGTCGGTGGTCGCCTGGGCCAGGGCCGTGGCGGGGGCGGCCAGCAGGGCGGCGGCCAGCATCAGGGCGGGAATGCGCTTCATGGGATGGTCCTTGTGGAAGCAGGCCGGACGGCCGGAGAGGGAGGGAGCGCCGGCCGCCACCCGGTGGACGGGTGGTGAGCGGCGGTACGGGCCTAATCTAAGTCGCGCCGCCCTTGCCCACAATCAAGGTCACCTGGAATTCATTGTTCCATTCGCCGCACCAATCGTGCCCCCACCGCGTCGATTTCACACGCAAGGCAGGGGTTTTGTCGCGGCGCCAAAGGGCGTAGGGTCTGCGGGCCCGTCCCCAGCGGGGCGCGGCCCTGGGCGCGCGATGGCGCCCGTCTTTGCCGAAGGATGGCCTGATGACCGACCGAACCACCGCCCTGACCGCAGCCTTGGCCCTGGCCGGCGCCCTGACGGCGCTCAGCGCCGCGGCGCATGACGCCCCCTTGGCCCCCGGCCGGGAAAAGTGCTACGGCGTCGCCAAGGCGGGGGAGAATTCCTGCGCGTCGGCGGCCGGCACCCACGATTGCGGCGCCATGTCCAAGGTGGACTACGACGGCCAGGAATACCTGGACGTGGCCAAGGGCGAGTGCAAGACCATGGGCGGCAAGCTGAAGCCGTTCAAAGGTGTGGGCAAGCCCCCCAAGGCGGCCGTGCCGAAGCCGGCGCAAGACTGAACGGCCGGCCCCCCCGTGGACAGAAGGGCGCCCATGGACACCGCCGCCCCGGCCCCGGGCGCCACCCCGGCCGTTACCCTGCCGCGCCGCGCCGGCATCGGCCTGCGCCACCCGCACGTTCCGGCTTTCCTGAGCAGGGATCGGCCGGACGTGGCCTGGGTGGAGGTGCACAGCGAAACCTATCTGGTCGCGGGCGGGCCGCGCCTGGCGGCGTTGGAAACCATCCGCCGCGACTACGCCCTGTCCTGCCATGGGGTGGGGCTGTCCCTGGGCAGTGCTGCCGGGCTGGATGCCGATCACCTGGCCAATCTGCGCCAGCTGTACGACCGGCTGCGGCCCGACCAGATCTCCGACCATCTGGCCTGGACCGGTACCGGCGGCGCCTACCTCAACGATTTGCTGCCCCTGCCGCTGACGGCGGAGACGCTGGACGTGGTGACGGTCAACATCGCCCATGCCCAGGACGTCCTGGGCCGCCGCCTGCTGGTGGAAAATCCCTCCCTCTACATGCCGCTGACCCTGCCGCCGGGGGTGGAGGCCATTCCCGAACCGCGGTTCCTGGCGGAACTGGTGGCCCGCACCGGCTGCGGCCTGCTGCTGGATGTGAACAACGTGGTGGTCTGCGCCCACAACCTGGGCTTCGACGCTGCCGCCTATCTGGCGGATTTCCCGTTGGAGGCGGTGGGCGAGATCCATGTGGCCGGCCATCGGCGCGAGGCTTTCGCCCCCTGGGTGGGCCCGGATGCGGTGGCCGGCGGCGTGGTGCTGATCGACGACCATGGCAGCCGGGTGTCGGACTCCGTCTGGGATTTGCTGGCCGGCGTGCTGGCCCGCACCGGGCCGCTGCCGGTGTTGGTGGAATGGGACATGGACGTGCCGCCGCTGGAGGTGCTGCTGGAGGAGGCGGCCCACGCCCAGTCGTTGCTGGACGGTGTGGCGCCGCATGCTTGAGGCCTTCCAGCAACAGATGCAGCGGGCACTGCTGGCCGCCGGCGGCGGTGAGGGCGGGGCCGGATTGGACCTCGCTCCCGGCGCGGTGGCCGGGGCGCGGCTGAAGATTTATCGCGCCAACGTCCAGCAATCCTTGGCGGAGGCGCTGGCCGCCGCCTTCCCCGTCACCTTGCGGCTGATGGGCGTGCCGGCCTTCCGCGCGGCGGCCCTGGACTTCGTGCGCGCCCACCCGCCCGCGCGACCGCAACTGGCGGCCTACGGCGGCGGCTTCCCCGCGGCGCTGGCAGGGCTGGACGCCGGGGCGGCCGACATGGCGCGCCTGGAATGGGCGGTGATGGAGGCCTACTTCGCCGCCGACGCCCCCGTGCTGACGGTGGAGCAACTGGCGGCCTTCCCCCCCGGCGACTATGCCCGGCTGCGCTTCATCCCCCACCCCGCCGCCCGGGTGCTGTGGCTGGGGCATGACGTGCTGCCCCTGTGGCGCCAGGCGCAGGAGGATGAAACCTGGGTGCCGCCGGCGCCGGCCGCTGCGGATGGCGAGGTGCTGGTGCTGCGCCCGGCGGATGGCATCGTTTGCGTCTCGCTGCCGCCCGGGGCCGCCGCCGCCATCCAGTCGCTGCTGAATGGCGACATGCTGACGCAAGCGGCCGAGGCCGGCCTGCTGGTGGAACCGGAGCTGGATTTGCAGGCCATGCTGCACACGCTGCTGGCCCAGGGGGCGCTGGCCGGCGCCCGCCTTTAGGCTTTCCGCCGTGCCACGGCCAGCCACAGCCCGCCGCCCAGGGCTGAGATCAGCGAGCCGCTGAACACGCCCAGCTTGGCCTCCCCCGCCAACGCCGCGTCGGGGAAGGCCAGGCCGGCGATGAACAGGCTCATGGTGAAGCCGATGCCGCACAGCATGGCGATGCCGTAGAGGGTGCCCCAGTCCACCTGCGCCGGCAGCTGGGCCAGGCCCAGGCGCACGGCCCCCAGCGTAAACGCGAAGACGCCCAGCTGTTTGCCCAGGAACAGGCCCAGCGCGATGCCCAATGGCACGGGGTCCAGCAGGCTGGACCAGTCCAGGCCCTGGAAGCTGACGCCGGCGTTGGCGAAACCGAACAGGGGCAGCACGCCGAAATAGACGAGAGGGTGCAGGGCCGACTCCAGCCGGTGCAGCGGGGACCGGCCGGCGGCCTCGTCCTCCTCGCTGCCCAGGGGGATGGTCAGGGCCAGCAGCACGCCGGCCATGGTGGCGTGGATGCCGGAGCGCAGCACCGCCACCCACAGCGCCAGGCCCACCACCAGGTAGGGCGCCAGCCGGCGCACGCCCATCCGGTTCATGCCGACCAGCACCGCCAGAGCCAGGGTGGCCAGGCCCAGGTCCGGCCAGGACAAGCCGCCGCTGTAGAACAGGGCGATGATCAGGATGGCCGCCAGGTCGTCGAAGATGGCCAGCGACGACAGGAACAGGAAAGCGGAGCGAGGCAGGCCGCGCCCGAAGGCCGACAATGCCGCCAGGGCGAAGGCGATGTCGGTGGCGGCCGGCGTTGCCCAGCCGGTCAGTGCATCGGCGTGACCCCAGTTCAGGGCGATGTAGATCAGCACCGGGAACAGCACGCCGCCCAGGGCGGCGATGCCGGGTAGGGCGATCTGCGACGGGCTGGACAGGTCGCCGCCCACCATCTCCCGCTTGATCTCCAGCCCCACCAGCAGGAAGAACAGCGCCATCAGCAGATCATTGACCCATTGCTCCACCGACAGGGTGGCGGGGCCGACGCCCAGCGGCGCATGCAGCGCATGGAAATAGCTTGGCGCCAGGCTGGAGTTGGCCACGGCCAATCCCGCCAACGACAGGGCCAGCAGCAGGATCTCGCCCCAGTTATCCAGCGCCAGGAAGCGCTCCACACGGTAATGGATGTGGCGGACCAGGGACTGGATCATGGGGGCAGGCCTGCGGCTCAAGGGCGGGTACCCGTCCCACTTTACGGACGGGGCCGCCGATTGCTACCCAAAGCCGCACTGGTCGGCCATAAAGATTGGCCGGGCGATAAAGATCAGTGGTGGCGCGCGCTCATCACGGCGAAGCGCCAGGATTTGAAGGCGCAGTCCACGTCGCGCAGCCCGGCCTCCGCCATCCACATCAGCTGTTCGCCCAGGGTGGCGCAATGGTCCTGGCGTAGGCGGTCGCGGGCGCGCGACAGCTCCACCGCCGGCACGCCCAGGTCGCTGGCTTCCGATTGCCACAGACGGTCGTATTGGCTTTCCACCTCGGCGGTGGGGCCCAGCACCTGTTCGGCGCTGATGAACAGGCCGCCGGGGGCCAGTACCTGGTTGACGCGGCCGTACAGGTCGCGCTTGGCGCTGTGGTCCAGGTGGTGGATGGCGAGGGAGGAGATGACGAGATCCCAGGGCCCGCCAAGCTCCGCCTCCTCCAACTCCGCCAGGGCGAAGCTGACGCGGGCGTCGCCGGCGAAGCGGCGGCGGCTCTGCTCCATGGCCTGGGGCGTCTCTTCCACCAGGTGCAGGTGGGCGTGGGGCAGGCGGGTGCGCACCAGCGAGGCGAACAGGCCGCCATTGGCGCCCAGGTCCAGCACCCGGGGCCGGGTGGGGGCGCTCCAGTCGTCGATCAAGGTCAGCGCCGCGCCGTAGAAGGCATCGAAACAGGGGATCAGGCTCCGCTGCAGCGCATCATTACGCCCGGTTTCCAATAGGCTTGCACGGGCTGACACGGGTGCCGCCATCCTGCTGTCCTCCTGCTGTCACGGCGCCGGCTGGCGCGCATAAACCCAATCTGCGTCTGCTGTTTTGCTGGCCTCTTCAAAGCCTGTCATCAAAGCGTAGCGCATTTCCCAGCGCTTACCATAGCCGATCAAATCTTAATGATTGGTTGGTTTGCGGCGCAACATTTCATCCGCGCGAAAATGTCGCCAAACCAGGCACTTGATATATCGAGAAAACGCGATATACCGAAACCTCTCTTCTCCGCCAACCAGCCAAGGGCCCTCCATGGACACCGCGACCCCCGCCCCGACCGCCAATCCCGGCGCGACTCCGGCCGCCTCTGATGCCGGCATCGGCACCCATTCCGTCAACGCGGCGGTGGCGCCCTTGTTCCAGCCCTTCGCCTTTGGCCGGCACACCCTGGCCAACCGTCTGGTGATGGCGCCTATGACCCGGAACAAGTCACCCGGTGGGGTGCCTACGGATGATGTGGTGGCCTATTACCGCCGCCGTGTGCAGGGCGGTGTGGGCCTGCTGATCACCGAGGGCACGACCATCAACCATTCGGCCGCCAACGGCTATCCCCAGGTCCCGGCCTTCCATGGTGAGGCGGCCTTGGCCGGCTGGAAGCGGGTGGTGGACGCCATCCACGCCGAGGGCGGGCGCATCATTCCCCAGCTGTGGCACGTGGGCATCGCCCGCCGCCCGGGGGTGGAGCCGGACCCCAGCGTCCCGGGCTACGGCCCCTCCGCCATCGTCACCGATGGGGTCGAGGTGGTGCGCGCCATGACCCAGGCCGACATCGACGCCGTGGTCGCCGCCTTCGCCCAGGCCGCCGCGGATGCGGAGCGCCTGGGCTTCGATGGGGCGGAGCTGCACGGCGCCCACGGCTACATCATCGACGACTTCTTCTGGGAACAGACCAACCAGCGCACCGACGCCTATGGCGGCAGCCTGGAGAATCGCACGCGCTTCGCGGTGGAGATCGTGCGGGCCGTGCGCGCCGCCGTCAGCCCCGACTTCCCCATCGTCTTCCGCTTCTCGCAGTGGAAGGGTATCGACTACAACGCCCGGATCGCCCAGACGCCGGAAGAGCTGGGCCGCATCTTGACGCCCCTGGCCGAGGCCGGCGTGGACGTCTTCCACGTCAGCACCCGGCGCTATTGGGAACCCGCCTTTGACGGGTCCCCCGACACGCTGGCCGCCTGGACCAAGCGCCTGACGGGCAAGCCCGTCATCGCCGTGGGCAGCGTGGGCCTGGACGGCGCCTTCAAGGTCGGCATGTTCGCCAACCGCGACGCCTTCGAGGTCAAGCCCACCGACGTGGACCAGGCGGCCCAGGCCCTGGCGCGGGGTGATTTCGACCTGCTGGGCGTGGGCCGGGTCTTGCTCAGCGATCCCGATTGGGCCATCAAGGTCCGCGACGGCCGCGTGGGCGAAGTGATCCCCTTCGACCGCGCCGCGCTGGACCGGCTGGTGGTTTGATTTTCCGACCGGGGAGGGTGATCAGCCCTCCCCGGTTTCACGGGTGTGGATGTCGACGCGATGGATGTGGAAGCGATCCTGAAGGCCCTGGCCAACCCGGTCCGGCGCGACATCCTGCTGTGGCTGAAGGACCCCGCCACCCACTTCGGCCCCCAGCCCGAAGGCTACCCCGTTGAAAAGGGGGTGTGCGTCACCCGCATCCTGGAAAAGACGGACCTGTCGCAGTCCACCGTCTCCACCTACCTGGCCATGCTGCAGCGCGCCGGCCTGCTGACCTCCCACCGCGTGGGCCAGTGGACCTTCTATCGGCGCGACGAGGCGCTGATCAACGAGTTCATGAGCACATTTGGCAAACAGCTGTGCCAAATGCTGGTGAAGCGCGGCGACTATCCCAACGGCGACTGAGCCCAATGGGCGCAAAATATCGCCTAAAAATTACGCGTGAGCAACAACGGCCCCAAGATACAGAGAGTGACTTCACGAGATTTGTCGAAGCAAGTCATGGATGTTTTATCGGAATGTCGACTCTGAACCCAGGGAAGGGGTAACACGACCGGTGATTACAGTAGCCCGCGCTTTCAGGGCCTTGCCATTCAACATAAAATTGTGGCGTTCCATTGCTTTCCGCATCCGGCAACGCATCTCGCAGGATCGCTTTCATAGCGCCGATATCCCGGTCCGGCGGAACAGCATATGTCAAAACCACACTAGGAATTCCGATCAAATTTTGATGTGAAAAATAGCCTTTGGGGTCTGTCGATTTAAGGGTACCGAACTTGCCGGCGATCGGAGCTAAGGTACCGCACTGACCTAATGCTGCAGCGCCCTCTCCAAAGCAGTATATCCATAGAGTGTTTGTTGGATATGGTGGTATTCTTTTCCAATTTGTGGCGCTAAAACGATTCTCTTCATTATTGAATGGAGTAATATTAACTCCATTTTTTGTTACGTATAAATGATATTTCTCGACATGATCGTTGATCTTTAGATCAAGTTCGTAGGTGCCGCTATCTTTGATATTGAGGCTGAAGCTGAGTAGCGGTCTGATTGACCCAGACCTATCAATACTGGCGATACGCTTATTGCCATCGGTGGAAAGATGAAGGGACAGGCGATTAAATTCCCCATGGTGCAGTCCGACGTTGGTAACGTCACCATTCAGAAGCTCCGAGATATTCAGTCCATTCAGCGCTACGTCATCGAAAGCGTCCATTGGATGCGTGGAACCAGCAATCATAGTACGCCAGCGTTGGAAAATCGCTGTTGAAAAACAATATTCTCCAACTGAATTATTTTCTCCTACATTCATATTGAGATAACAAGTATTATCGCCCGACCTTATCAGAATGCCATTGTACTTTTTCCATATCGGAGAGTTGACATTATAATCATCAAGATCAGTATGAGGTCTATAAGATCCTTGAAATCTAAATAGAAGCCACGGCATAGCAACTTCATCGGGTAGGATCATGACCGGTACCCTATTAGGGGCACTTGATTGACCTAAGGTAAATATGCCGTAGTCCACAACGACGGTGAAACCTTCGCCGCCCTTATCGGTTGTCTTATCCAGAAACGGCAAGCGTTTGTGCTGCGGAAGATCGTAACCCTCCGGGCATGTCAGCTCGTAGCGCTTTTCCATTATTGCACAGGCCTCATCATAGCTCGCTGGTGCGGCTGATGCTGTGCTGGAGAAGGCGGCGGCGATGCCTAACCAACAAGTAAGGAGCGCCATTCCAATCAGGTGGGTGAATGCGATTGATTTGAAATAATCTGATCCGGGGCGGGAATTGGCCGGGAACATAATGTCGGCGATATAACCGACGAAGCCGCAGGTCATGGGAAAAGGCATTTCGGCAAATCCTGATCTATTTACCATATCATCTCTGCACGCCGCTTTGTCCTCAAGTCGAGAATAGTTCTAGAGTCGCCTCCTCTCATCTTCTTGTGCGTTTGCCGGCAGCGCCACCATCGCTGGAGCGCGTACCGCAAAAACAGATCGAGGTGGCCAAGTCGCCGGATGGCGCTGCCTGGGGCTTGAGCACTGGAGCGGTTACGATCAAATGCCGCGCGTGTGATCCCCAATTCCCATTACACGCCAGTGCCGCCCCTCGTGATGCTGCAGCTGACCGTCAATTGCATTCAGCGGTGCAGCCAGAAGCGATCGAACAGGTACAGCGCCCCCGCCCAGGCCAGCGCCATGGCCAGGGCGTGATGCCTGACGTAGGCCGGGAATTTGCGCGCCGACAGCAGGATCAGCACCGGCACGCCCGCCACCACCAGCGGCATCAGCAGCCACACCATCCCCGGCGCCGCCCCGCCCTGGGCGCCATCATTGGCCGCCACCACCGTCAGGAACAGGGCGGGGAAGATGGCCATGCAGCCGCCTACGATCAGCAGGAAGCCCAGCACCCACAGGGCGACTTTGCAGATTCGGTCGAGACGGGTCATGGGGTGGGCCGGTTAGTGGGGGAAGCGGCCGTCTTCTATGGCATCGAACGCTCCCGTAGGGGAAGGGGTGGGGTTCACATCCGCTCCACCGCCACCTCCCGCGTTCCCGCCGGCAGCGCCACCGTCACCCATGGCGCCTCACCCGTCATCGTCAGCACGCCGCCCCCCGTTACCCGGTAGCGCCCCTTGGGCAGGCCGCGCAGGCCCAGGCTGGGCGGTTGGCGCTGGGCTTCGCCGTCCAGGGTCAGGCGCAGGCGGGCGTCGGCGGGGTGCCAGGCGATGCTCTCGGTGGGCGCGAGGCGCGCGCCCTGCACCTCCAGATCCAGGCGCTGGCGGGCCAAGCGGGCGTGTTGCAGGCGGGCGTGCAGGCGGCGGCGGACGCCGTCGCGCGGCGTGATCTTCAGCCAGCCGGCGGCCTCCACCAGGGTGCCGCCGAAGCAGAAGCGGCCGAACACGGGGTCGTCGCTGACCAGGGTCGCGGCCATGCGCAGGGCGCCGCAGAAGCCCAGGTCGCTCTCGCTGGAATAGTACCAGCTGCCCCGGTGGTGGGGCTGGCCCAGCCAGGTGGTGCCGTGGGATGCGGGCTCGAACCCTCCGCCGGAGGCGCCGTCGTTGGCCTGGCCCGGATACCAATAGCCATAGCCGCTTTCCGCCGTGCCGCTGTTCACCAGGGCCCAGGCGCTCATGAACGAGGTCCAGGCCAGGCGCAGATGGGGCCGCCCGTCTTCGGCGTCGTTCAAGGCGTGGTCCGCCAGGGCCCAGCCGCCCATCTGCGCCATATAGGTCAGGGTGAAGGCGTCGCCGCCGGCGGCGCGGTAGTCGCTGCCCAGATAATAATAGGCGGGCTCAATGGTGCCGCGGCAGAACAGGTTGGCGGCGATCTGGGCGTCGGCGAAGCGCCGGGCGGCGGCGCGGGTGACGGGGAAGCCCGGCTGGCCGGCATGGTCCAGGGCGTAGCGGGCCAGGGCCTGGGTGGACTCGAAGCCGGTGGAATCGAAGGGATATTCCGAACCGAAGAGGTCGGGCTTGCCGTTCACGAAGAAGTCGACCTTGCGCACCCAATGGCCGCGCAGCTCCGCCGCCTGGGCGGTCTCCCCCGCCGCGTCCAGGGCGTCGATCAGCTCGGGGATCACCACCTCATTGTAGAAGCCGGTCTCGTAGGCGCTCCACTGCTCGATCTTCATCGGGATGGTGAACAGGGCGCGGGTGGTGCCGTAGGCCCGTTCCAGGTAGGCCGCGGCATCAAGCCGGGTGGTGATGGCGGGATAACGGGTGGCGACGCGGTAGAGGCCCAGGTACATCGCGATGATGTGCGGGTAGTCGTAGGGCCGCCAGTAATGCTGGCGCCCCTTGGGACCGGGGTCGGCGCTTTCCCGGTTCTTCTTCCAGTCGGGAATGCCGTAGAGGGCGTAGCTGTCCTCCTCCTCCGTCGTGCGCTGCAGCCCGCCCCAGACGAAGTGCTCCACATAGTCATCAAGCGCCGCCACCTCCGCCTGCACCGGGTGCTCGGCGTTCTTGCTGGCGAGGTAGGCGGGTTTGCTCAGGCCTGGGTCGTCGCAGGTCACTTCATAGATGCGCCAGCCTTTGATGCGGTCGTAATTGTCGGGGCCCAGCAGGGTCTGGGTCTCCTGGTTCCATTCCGCCAGCAGGCCATTGTACCACTTGGTCGGGTCGCGGTGCTGATGGGCGGCGATGAAGGCGGCGCGCTTGGCAATCAGGGTTTCCACCGGCTCGGTGGCGAAGAACTCCAGATGCGTGGCGCGCCCGTTCCCGTGGCGGATGGTGACCAAATTCTCGCCCAGGCGGCGGAAGCGCAGTTCATAGATGCGTCGGCCGTTGCGGATGCCCAGGTCCAGGAGGGTGGTCTGGTCGGGATGTTCCGCCTCGATGGCCTCGATGGTGTCCAGGCTGCGCAGCGCGATGCGGCCAGGCAGGTCGGTGGGCAGGGTCATGCCCTGCGCCACCTCCACATCGATGCCGCCGTGGGTCACCAGGGTGTCGCGCACGCCGGTATAGTCTTGCGCCCAGGTGAAGCGGGCGCCGAAGCGGCGGGTTTCGCCGGCCCCGAGGGTCAGGCTGGTCAGCGGCTGGCGCCAGCGGCCGCCTTCCGCCCGCATGGCTTCGCCAGTGGCGGCGGCGTAGATGAAGACCTGATAGGGACGGTAGGGCCGGATGGGGCTGTCGCTGTCCTGCCGGGCGCCCTGGCGCGGCTGCCAATATTCGAAATGCGTTTCCCGTTCCGGCGTCATGACCAGATAGGGGCCGACGCTGTTGGACCGCATCCAGAACAGGAAGGAGCCATGGCCGGAGACGAAGCTGTGCTTCAGCACCGCGGATGTCGCCGGCTGCTTGGCCTTGAACTCGGTATGGAAGGGCAGGGGCAGGGCTAGGTCGCCGACCTCCAGCGCCGCGCCGGTACGATTGACCAGGCTGATCCGCCAGGCGAGATCGCCGTCGGCCACGCCCAGCCGTAGGGTCAGGCCCAGGGCGGGCCCGGACTCATCATTGATCTCGTACTCGGCCAAGCGGCTTTGGGCGTTTTGCTGGTCCAAGCGGGCGGGCGTCAGGCTGGCCGTGTCGACCGCGTGCCAGGGGGCGCTGCCGTCACGGCGATAGGCCAGGGCCACGTGGCCCAGCGCCTGCCCAGGCTCCAGGTAATCGGTGTCGAAGGCGTCGCCGGATGCCCGCAGGCTTGTCAGGCCGGGACCGTCGAAGGTGAGGGCGAAGGCGTGCATGGCCGGCTTGGCCGCACCGGCCATCGCCGGGGCACGGCTCGCCAGCACGGCCCCGGCCGCAACGCCACCGGCGGCCAGCATGACATCACGGCGGCGCGGCCCCCCGGCCGGCTTGTTCTCACGCTTCATGATCGCAGGACCCCTTGCCAATCCGTTCCTTCAGCCCTCTTTGGTGGGGCCAATTTTGGATACAATATACAGATTGATCGGGGCCGGGAAGGGGCTTAAGCGGCGGCCGTCTGTGCTGTGCCACCCCAATCGTAACGGCGGGCCAGGGCCATGAATTCGCGCAGGGCGGGGGAATGGCGGCGGCCGGCGACGCTGGCCAGGCTGACGGTGCGCGACAGTTCCGGCTCGATCAGGGGGCGGGTGGCGATGCCGGGCAGCATGGGCAGGAATTCCGGCATCACGGCGCAGCCCAGGCCGGCCAGGATCATGGCCTGGATCCAGTCCTCCCGCTCGCTCTCGTAACAGACGCGGACATCGGCGGGGTCGGGGATGCCCAGGGCGTCGAAATGCTGCGGATATTCGCAGTTCACCCGGTTCAGGTAGTCTTCCTGGTCCAGTTCGGCCAGGGGCACCACGTCCATGGCTTCGAAGCGGTGGCCGGGGGCGAAGGCGACGGTATAACGCTCCTGGTACAGGGGCCGCGCCTCCACCCGTTCCGGCAGGTCGGGCAGGCCCAGCAGGGCGCAGTCCAGCTCTCCCTCCATCAGCAGGGCCAGCACCTCGCGTCCCGGCGCGTCACGCAAGGCGACCTCCACCGAGGGCAGGGCCGTGCGGAAACGCTTCAGGAAGCCCACCAGGCGGGTGGGGCCGATGGTGCACATGACGCCCAGGCGCACCCGGCCCTTTTCCAGCGTGTTGAAGCTGCGCGCCTCCAGCTTGGCGGACTCGCTGGCATGGAACACCGCCTCCAGGTGCGGGCGCATCAGGCGGCCCAGGTCGGACAGATGGGTCAGGGTGCGTTCGCGCACGAACAGCGGCCCGCCCAGTTCCTCCTCCAGCTTCTGGATGGCCTTGGTCAGCGAGGGCTGGGCCACGCCGCAGGCCTCCGCCGCCTTGGTGAAGTTCAGGGTTTCGCACAGCGCCACGAAGTAGCGCACCTGGTTCATTTCCATGGCGGATTCATTTCCATGAGGGGCATTTCCCTAGAAGCGGCGGCGTCCGGCCTTGTTGAACCATGCCGGACGCCGCCTGTCGCGGGGAAACGTCGCCGCACGGGGGCTCACGAACGCGGGCGCAGGCCCAGCCGGGTGTTGACGGCATCGACCACATAGTCATAGGCGGCCAGCAGGTGGACGCCGGTGTTGAGGAAGCTGCCATCCTGCGGGCTGGGGCCGCCGTTCAGGATGCGGCTGGGCGACGCCGGCTGGCTGGGGTCGCAATTGACGTTGGGGCCTGGGCCGTCGGCCGGTTGGGAATTGACGAAGCTGTAGTTCAGCGCGGTGGCGCCGGACTCATCCTCCGCCTGTATGGTGACGGCGGTGTTCAGCCAGGGGATGGGGGGCTGGGGCTCGGGTATGACCCCGATGAACATGTTGGTGATGCCCGCATCCATCAGCATCTGCGCCTGGGTTTGGATGGGCGTTCCGCCCTGCGGCGTCACTGTCAGCTGCACCCAGGGCAGTTGCAGGCCGCTGGGGCTGCTGGAATCGGCCACCAGGGGCAGGAAGCGATAGCCCTGCAGGCTGTCGATGGTCTGTCCCAGGGTCACCAGGCCGTGCCGGCCGTCCGCCTGCAAGGCCGCCGTCAGGGCATAGGCCGGCAGCACGGCGGGGTTGGGCTCCAGCATATCGCGCAGGCTCAGGAAGGGGTTGTCCAGCGCCGTGGCCGCGTTGCCCGAAGGACTGAGGGTGGCCTTGGCCTCCAGCCCGATGCCCACGCCCAGCATGTAGACCGTGTCGTCATTGGTGCAGGCCATGACGCGCACCGGGCCCAGGACGGCGGTGCCCTGGGGTGTGCCGTCGCCCACCTGCAGGCCGGTGACGACCACGATGGGGCCCGTGCGGGTATTGCCGCTGGGCTCATAGGTGAAGGTCAGCGTTTCCCCCGTGGGCTGGGCCCAGGGTTGGAAGTTGCCCTCGCCGTCCTGCAGCGTGGCGATGGGCACGACGATGCCGACCGAGCCGGTGTCGATGTTGACGCCGTGGCTGGCCTGATTGGGGAAGAACAGGGTGGTGGAGAACAGGCCGGGCAGGTCGCCCGCCATGTCGATGGTGGGCTGGAAGGTGATGGTGCGGGTGCCGTACTGGATGCTCATGGTGTCGCTCCTCAGGCAGGATGGGGCCGGCCTGAGAATGTCCGCGCGGCGGGTTTGTTCCAACCGTTATGATCTTACAAGTTGTGACCCACCACCGGATCCAGCCGCCGGCGGACCAGATGGTCCAGCGACAGGACGCCGGGGCCGCGCAGGATGATGGGGACCAGCACCGCCGACCACAGCAGATGGTCGGGCCAGCTTTCGGGATAGACGAAGATCTCGATCACCAGGGTCATGCCGAACAGGGCGCCGGCCGACAGGCGGGACGCCAGGCCGACGACCAGCAGCACGGCGCACAGGTTTTCCGTGATGCTGGCCAGCACGGCCGCCACCTCCGGCGGAACCAGGGGCACCTTGTACTCGTCCCGGAACAGGTCGAACGTGGTGTCGTTGATGTGGAAGCCCGTCACCTTGGTCTGGCCGGACCGCCAGAAGACGGTGGCGGCCGCCAGGCGCCACAGCAAGGCGTCCAGCCCCCGGGGAAACCGCTCCAGCCGGTGGATGATGGCCAGCGCCAGGGCGATGGGCGCGGGCTTGGCCGTCGCGGTGGTGGGCGTCAGGGGCAGGGTCATGGCAATTCCACTCCGGTGAAGACCTGCGCCGCCAGCAGGCCGGTTAATTCGTGTTCCAGATTGAAGCCCGCGTCCAGGGCTAGTGCGTTGTCCCAGGCGCTGCCCAGGGGCAAACCGGCGCCCAGGGCCATCAACAGGGCGAAGGCACCGGGACAGAGGCGGATCAGCAGCACCTCGGCTGCTGGTCGCACCACCAGCAGATGGGTGTCGCCGTCGGTGTCCAGGTCCACCGTCGCGTCGCCGGCGTCCGGCTGGTTGGCTTGCCAGATGCTGTCCACTGGCCAGGGGCTGGTAACGAAGCGATGGCTGGGGTGCAGGCGCCAGACGGCATCCTCCACCGCGTCGCCCAGGGTGGCCAGGACGCTCGCGTCCAGGGTGGCTGCCTCCATCGCGTGGTAGGCATGGGTCCATGCCGCTTCCAGCCGGGCTACGTCGGCCAGATAGGGCAGCTGCCGCGCCACCTCCTGCCCGATCAGCCACGCGGGGAAGCCTGTGCCGTACCGCAGCAACGGCGCCTCGTGGGGCGGTTCGTGGCGGACGTAGGCCTGGGCCAGGCCGGTGAAGCAGGCCTCGCCCACCAGGCGGTGGGTGACGGGGAAGCCGGTGGCCAGGACAGCCGCCAGGCCGCCCAGGGTGTTGTCACGGTGCAGGCCGGCATTGGGCAGGGGTGGCGGGCCGGCGGTGGCCAGCACCCAGTCGCGCATGTCGCGCTGGCGCTCAAGCAGCGTGGGCATGGGCCGCGTCCTTTCCGGGCAGGACCTCGGCGATGCCGTCCGCGGTGGCGGCCTCGGCCAGCAATTCGGCCAAGGGCGGGATGTTGGCGTCCCGCTCCACCAGGGTGGGGACGGGGCCGAAGCGGGTCAGCGCCTGGCGGTACAGGTCCCACACGGCGGCCGTGACGGGGGCGCCATGGGTATCCAGCAGCACGGCGCGGCCGTCATGCTCGACGGGCTCGTGCCCCGCCACATGGATTTCGCCCACGGCGCCGGTCGGCAGCGCGGCCAGGTAGGCCCTGGCGTCCAGCCCGACATTGTGGGCGCTGACATGGATGTTGTTCACATCCAGCAGGATGCCGCAGCCGGTACGGCGGGCCAGTTCCGCCAGGAAGGCGGCCTCGTCCCAATCGCTTTCCGGGAAAGCCATGTAGCTGGACGGGTTCTCGACCAGGATGCGGCGGCGCAGGGCCGTCTGCGTCTGGTCGATGTGATCGGCCACCAGGGACAGGCTGGCATCGGTATAGGGAATGGGCAGCAGGTCGTTGAGGTAGGTGCCGTCGATGCGGCACCAGGCGAGATGCTCCGATACCAATTCCGGTTGGTAGCGATCCACCAGGGCCGCCAAATCGGCCAGGTGATCGGCATCCAGCGGCTCCGCCCCGCCCAGGGACAGGCCGACGCCGTGGATGGACAGGGGATACGACTCACGCAGCGCGGTCAGCCAGCGGTGTGACGGGCCACCGGCCCCCATGTAGTTCTCGGCGTGTACTTCCAGAAAGCGTAGGGAGGGGCGGTGGGCCAACAGCTCGGCCGTATGGCGGGCCTTCAGGCCGATACCGGTGATGCCCATGACGGCGTCCCTTGTTTCAAGTGTGCCCTCAAGTGCCGGGCGCCAGCATCCGCTGGCTTGGCTTCCTCCCTTTTCAGCCCGCTGACGCTTCCCGAAAAGGTCCGGCGGCCGCGCTTGCGGCCCACAGCGGCATGGGCCAGAGGCCCATGCCGCTGCCGCGACGGCTTACTTCTTGGCGGGTTCGGTGCTGCCGCCCGAGATCTTGGCGCAGGTGCCGGCCGGCACGGCGATGAAGGCGCCGGGGTCGCGGTCCTTCGTGGCATGGCCGGCGCAGGAGTTGCTGTCGGTCTTGCAGTCGTTGTGGCCGGCCTTCACGACGCCGTAGCACTTCTCCATGTCCGCGGCCTTGGCCGGGGCGGCGGCCAGGGTGGCGCCGGCGACGGCGGTGGCGACGATCAGGCCCAGGCCCAGGCGGCGGGAAACAGTGGTGGTCTGCATTTTGAAATCCCCTCAGGTTTGGTGGGTGGTTGCGATGGGCTGACGCTAACCCCGTACCCCCCGGTCTGTGAAATGCAGGGGGGATATGAATTCGATAGCGGCCGGATATGGCGTCCGGTTGTCGCACCTCTTGCCGGGTTGCGGGCGGGACGGTCCCCATGCCAGGGTTCCACCGGCCCCGCAAAACGCCCCATCCGAAGGCGCCGTCCCATGGATCTCACCACCGCCCTCGCCGCCCTGAAGGACGGCACCCTGACCGCCCGTGACCTGGCCGAGGCCTGCATCGCCGCCCGGGCGGAGCGGCCCGACGCCCGCGACAATCCCTATGTCGCCTTCAGCGCCGGCCTGCTGCGCGCCCAGGCAGACGCCGCCGATATCCGGCGTGCAGCAGGCCGGCCGCTCAGCGATTTCGACGGCATCCCCCTGTCGCTTAAGGACAATTACGGAACCGGAACGGTTTGTGGCGGCACATGGCCGGTATTCGCCGGTTCCCCCCGTCGCCTGCCGCCCCTGTGGAACCAGCCGGGCGGCGTGGTCAGCCGCCTGCTGGCCCAGGGCGCGGTCGTGACCGGCAAGACCCGCATGGTGGAATTCGCCTTCGGCGGCCTGGGAGCCAACGGCCATTGGGGCACGCCGCGCAACCCCTGGGACCGTGATCACCACCGTGTGCCCGGCGGGTCCAGCACCGGTGCGCCGCTCAGCCTGCATGAGGGGTCCGCCCTGCTGGCGCTGGGCACCGACACGGCGGGGTCGGTGCGCATCCCGGCGGCCTGGAATGGTCTTTATGGCTACAAAAGCGCGCGGGGGCACCTGGCGACCGACGGCATCGTGCCGCTGTCGCCCCGCCTGGACACCGTGGGTATCCTGGCGCTGACGGCGGATGACCTGGCCCAAGGCTATCGCCTGCTGACCGGCACCGTCATCGATCCGCTGACGGACCCCGGCGTCATCCGTATCGGTCGCGCGCCGGAGGCGTTGTGGCAGGACTGCAGCCCCGGCGTGGTCGCGGCAGTGGACACCGCGCTGGACCGCCTGACCGGTCTGTTCCGCCCGGTGGACAGCGTGACCATTCCGGAATTGGACGAGGCCTTGGCCCTGTTCCGCCGGGGCGGCCTGGCGGGGGCGGAGATTTATGGCTTCCTCAGCCAGGAACTGCCGGCCTGGCTGCCCAGTTTGGACGCCTATGTCGGCCCCCGTATCCGCGCCTCGGCCGATGTGCTGGACTATGACGCGCGCGTCGCCTTCCTCGACCGCTTCGCCAACGGCGTGCAGGCCCTGTTCCACGATGTCGACGTTGTCGCGCTGCCCACGGTGGCCATCACCCCGCCGCTGCTGGCCGATCTGGCGGAGCCGTCGGCCTATGGCCGCGCCAACCTGATGGCGCTGCGCAACTGCTGCGTCGCCAATCTGGGGGACATGGCGGCGGTCACCCTGCCGGTGGGCAGGGACGCTGCCGGTTGTCCCGTGGGCCTGCAGTTGCTGGCCCCGCGCGGCGCCGATGCCCACTTGCTAGCCATAGCGCGGGCGGCGGCGGCCCATTTGGCTGGGGACTATTAAGGGTTGGCTCGCAGGCGACGTAGCGCCGGATTGATGAAGTCGTCGATCAGCAAATAGATGCCGAAGGCCAGCAGGAAGCCACCCATGAACAGGCCGCGCCAGAAAATGGCATGGTGGGACAGAAGTTGCCGCTCAATGATGTAACCGCCGCCGCCGATCATCAACGCCATGACGACGAACAGGACGGTCCTGCGTATTTTCGCTCCCACGGAACCCCCTCGGGCGAGAATTGCCCTTCGTGATCCTAACACAATTGTGTCGCGCGGGGCATGGCAGGGCTGTGGATTGCGACCATGCGCCCCGCGCGGTGGCACTTGCCTGCATGTCAGCGCTAACGCATCGTGGCGCCATAATAATCCGGCAGTTCAGTCACCAAACCACAGGGAAACCCCATGCCTCAGCGCCATCGGTCTGTGCGTACGCTGTCCGTCCTCCTGCTGAGTGGAGCCATGCTCCATGGCGTGAACGCTTGGGCCAAGCCCGCCAAACCCGAGGCTCCCGTGGCCGAGGCGTCCGCCGTAGGGCCCGTCGACGACCATCCGGTGCTGCGTGACATCGCCGCCCAGGTGGACCCGGCGCAGCTGCATGCCACGATCGAAAAGCTGGTATCCTTCGGCACCCGCCACACCCTGTCCGACACCACCTCCCCCGACCGGGGCATCGGCGCCGCCCGCGCCTGGGTCAAAAGCCGGTTCGAGGCCATCTCCAAGGACTGCGGCGGTTGCCTGACCGTGGTGACGCCGGCGCAGACCGTGTCGGGCAAGCGCGTGCCCACCCCGACGGAGGTCATGGACGTGGTGGCCGTGCTGAAGGGCACGGAGGAGCCGCAGCGGGTGATCGTCATCGCCGGCCACCTGGACAGTCGCGTGACGGACGTGATGAACGCCACGGCCGACGCGCCCGGCGCCAATGACGACGCCTCCGGCGTCGCGGCGGCCATCGAGGCGGCGCGGGTGCTGTCCCACCACAAGTTCCGTGCCACCCTGGTGTTCGCGGCCCTATCGGGAGAGGAGCAGGGCCTGCTGGGCGGCAAGGTGCTGGCCGACTATGCCAAGGAACAGGGCTGGCAGGTGGAGGCCGACCTCAACAACGACATCGTCGGCAACACCCAGGGCGAGGACGGCGTGGTGGACAACACCCACATCCGCGTCTTCTCCGAAGGCACCAAGGCGGTGGAGACGGTGAAGCAGGCCAACCAGCGCCGCTATTCCGGGGGCGAGGTCGACAGTCCCTCGCGCAACCTAGCCCGTTACATGGACGGCATCGCCACCCGCTACCTGGATAATTTCAGTGTGCGCATGGTCTATCGCACCGACCGCTTCGGTCGCGGTGGCGACCAGGTCCCCTTCCTGGAGGCGGGCTTCCCCGCCGTGCGGGTGACCGAGGCGCATGAGAACTACACCCGCCAGCACCAGGACCTGCGCACCGAGGGCGGGGTGCGGTATGGCGACACCATTGACGGTGTCGACTTCCCCTACCTGGCCCAGGTGACCCGCCTGAACGCCCTGACCATGGCCAGCCTGGCCTGGGCTCCGGCCCCGCCCGCCGACGTGAAGGTCGAGGGTGCCTTGAAGCATGACACCACGCTGAGCTGGGCCAAGGTGCCGGGCGCCGTGGGCTACCGCGCCTGGTGGCGCGACACCCTGGCGCCCACCTGGCAGCACGACCGCTGGGCCGGCGACGCCACCACCGTGACCCTGCCCAATGTCGTCATTGACGACTGGTTCTTTGGCGTCGCGGCCGTTTCCAAGGACGGCTATGCCAGCCCGGTGGTCTATCCGGGCCCCGCCGGATCCTTTGTCGCCGTGCCCGATCCCGCTGGCCCGTGAGCAGCAGAGACGTGATGAGCAGCGCCCCTTCCAACGCCGCCCCCGACCCCGCGCCCCATGACGGGCCGGCCCGCAAGCGCTGGGGCGGGGCGTTGCGCCACCCGGCCTTCCTGCGCTATTGGCTGGCGCGCATCCTGTCCATGGGGGCCCTGCAGGTGCAGGCGGTGGCCGCCGGCTGGGCCATCTACGACCGCACCGGCAGCACCATGAACCTGGGCCTGATCGGCCTGGCGCAGTTCCTGCCCTCCGTAGGCCTGGTACTGGTCACCGGCCATGCCGCCGACCGGCTGGACCGCCGCCTGATCATCACCGTCTGCGTGGGCGTGGAGGCCGCAGCCATGGCCCTGACCGGGGTGGTGCTGGCATCGCCCGACCTGCCGGTGTGGCTGGTCTATGCCGCCGTCATGCTGTTCGGCGCCGCCCGCGCGTTCGAGGCGCCGGCGTCCTCCGCCCTGCTGCCCAACCTGGTGCCCAAGGCCGACTTCCCCAACGCGGTGGCCATCAGCTCATCCGCCATGCAGGTGGCGGGCGTGCTGGGGCCGGCGCTGGGCGGCGTGCTCTACGCCGGCCTGCACGACTGGGTTTTCGGCGTGGGCGCCGGCTTCCTTGCGCTGGCCGGCCTGATCGTGATCGGGATATCCGCGCCCTCGCGCGCCGTGACCCGTGCCCCGGTCAGCTGGGACGGGATCCTGGGCGGCATCCGCTATATCCGCCAGCAGCCCATCGTGCTGGGCGCCATCTCGCTGGACCTGTTCGCGGTGCTGCTGGGCGGCGCCACCGCCCTGCTGCCGGCCCTGGCGCGCGACCAGTTCTCCGCCGATGCCGGTCTTCTGGGCCTTACCGGGCCCATGCTGCTGGGCGTCATGCGCGGCGCGCCGGGAGCGGGCGCCATCCTGGTGGGCCTGACCTTGGCCGCCTGGCCGCTGAAGCGCCGGGTGGGGCCCATCATGCTGGCCTGCGTGGGCGTGTTCGGCCTGGCCACCATCGTCTTCGGCCTGACCCATTCCCCCGCCATCGCCTTGCTCAGCCTGCTGGTCATGGGGGCGGTCGACATGGTCAGCGTCTTCGTGCGCCAGACCCTGGTGCAGCTGGGAACGCCCGATGAGATGCGCGGCCGGGTCAGTGCCGTCAGTGGCCTGTTCATCGGCGCGTCCAACCAGCTGGGCGAATTCGAGTCCGGCCTGACGGCGTCCTGGCTGGGAACGGAATTGGCGGTGGTGGTGGGCGGCATCGGCACGGTGGCCGTGGTGGCGCTGTGGTGCCTGCTGTTCCCGGCCCTGCGGCGGGCGGACAAGCTGGACTGGTCCGCCGCCACCTGACGGAGGGCTTATCAAAAAAGCCAATAAAAAAGGAAGGTCGGGCGGCGGGCCCTTCCTTCCTTTTTAAAATCGAGCGCTCAGCGCGCGTGCAATCAGCCCTTGGCCTTGAAAGCGCGCAGCTGCTTGTTGAACTCGTTGGCGATGCTCTGCATCTGGTCGACGGCGGCGTTGTACTTGGCGGAACCGGCGGCCTTGTCGTTCTCCAGGCACTTCAGGAAGTCCTGCATGTCCGCCATGTAGCCCTTCACCGAGGCGCTGGCGCTGGTCATCTGCTCGGTGGTGGCGCCGGCGCCATCGGGGATGGACGGCGGGTTGGCGTGCGTGCTGCACTCGGCCAGCGCGGGGCCGGCGACAAAAAGGGAAACGGTGGCCAAAATGCCCAGGAACTTCGTGTTCATCGCTGATCTCTCTTCTCTGCTGCCCCGGTGGTCCGCCATTCTTTGCCGCGCAGCACAAGGGGGTGTTGGACCCAAAGCCTTATGCTGCACCTGCGACGGCGGCCAATTGTTTACGGGCGGTTTATTAGCAAAACCTTACCAAGATGAAAACAAGTCCCGCATGCATCGTTGGGCTGCGTTGCACGCGGGGTGGTGGAACCGTTGAGGTGTATATTTGGGCCGGCTACTGCCCCGCCACCATCATTCCGACAAATTATGAGAATACATTTGTCGTTTGTTTTGGGAAATTACCATGCATTTTAGCAAAGTTGCCTTGGCGATGATCTATTTTTGCCTGGCAAGCCCCTTGGGGCCGGCAGCGGCGCAGACCTGTGTTGCATTGCAGCATGCGGTACGGGGCGCTGCACCCGGATCGGGCCCCCGTTTCGTGGCCAGCTACCCCGGCGACACCCATCCGGCCCTGGCGCACAGCGCGTTCACCTATGACAACGCCCTGACCATCATCGCCTTGGTGGCATGCGGCCATGTCGAGGATGCCCGCCTTGTCGGCGACGCCTTGGCGCGGGCGGCCACGACGGACCGGACCTTCAAGGACGGGCGGGTGCGTAACGCCTACCGCGCCGGTGCCGCCGCCAGCCCGCCCCTGCCGCCGGGCTGGTGGGATGACAAGGCCGGCCAGTGGGCGGAGGACGGCTATCAGGACGGCAGCGCCACGGGAAACGTGATTTGGGCGGCGTTGGCCCTGCTGACATTGCACGAGGCGACGGGCGAGGCGGCCTATCGTGACCGCGCCGCCGGCCTGATGCTCTGGGTGGCGGACTTGATGGCGGACCCGGCCCAGCCGGGCGGTTTCATCGGCGGGCTGGACGGTTTCGATCCCGCCCAACAGCGCCTGAATTACAAGGCGACGGAACACAACATCGATGCCGTGGCGGCCTTCACCTGGCTGGCGCGCTTGACGGGTGACGCCGCCTGGACCCGCCACGCCGCCTTGGCGCGCGGCTTCGTGGCGGCGGCCTGGGACGGGACGGAGGGGCGTTTCCGCATCGGTACCAAGCCGGATGGCCGCAACTGGGCGCCCGGGGCGGCGCTGGACATTCAGTTGTGGGCGCATCTCGGCATCGGGGACGCGCCGGCCGATTGGCGCCGGTCGCTGGCCTGGGTCGAGACGCACCATGCCACCGCCGGCGGCTTCGACTTTAACGACGACCGCGACGGCGTCTGGATCGAAGGCACGGCGCAGGCGGCCCTCACCTATAAGATGCTGGGGCAGGCTGAGAAGGCGGCGGCGGCTCTGGCCACCGTCCAGGCGGCCAGGGAACCGGGCGGCCTGCTCTACGCCACCGCCGCCGGCACGGTCAGCACCGGCCTGGCGGTGGGCCCAAGCTCAACCACGGACGACTTCCGCTATTACCACCAGCCCCATCTGGGGGCCACGGCCTGGGCCGCCCTGGCGGAGACGGGCTGGAACCCGTTCACCGGCCAGCGTGTGGAGGTGAGGGGAAAAGCCGCGCGCCCATAAGTCTATGGTTAGCATATTCATAGTTTGTTAAGCCCGTTGACGGGAGGATTGAATATCCTGTCGCGCCGGTGGAGCCGGGGGAAAGCAGGTCACAAGTCATCATTGCCGTGTTTCATGGGAGAAGACGATGAAGCTGGGCACGAAGATTCTGTTACCGGTCATCATTCTTGCCGTTGTTGCTTTCCTGGTCTTCTTGTCGGGTGTGGTAGGATTGTCCAGGGTCAATCAGGGTGCCAACGCCGTGGTCCAGTCCAACACCCGGATTCTGACCGCCGCCGAGCTTCGGGCCACCAGTCGGGCCCTGCAACGCGACGCCTTGAACCTCATCGCCGAGGAAGCGGCCGGCCGCGGCGAAATCCTGCAGCGCTTCAACAGCCGTTTGAAAGAAATGGCGGACCTGAACGATAGGCTGGAGCCCCTGCTGGTGGCGGCCAAGGCGCCGGAGGCAGGCCGCCTGGGGCCCCTGGAACGCGACGTTATGACGGCGCTGGAACTGGTACGCGCCCAGGTCGCGGCGGGCAAGGCGGGGGAGGCGCAGGCCACCTTCCGGACCCAGGTGCGAACGGCGGAGAGGGCGGCGTCCGCGCTGACCGACCCCTTGATCGAGCGCGGGATCGCCCGCATCGCCGAGGAGGTGACCGACCTGTCGGCCACGCAGTCGACGACCCTTGGAATCATGGTCGCAACGGCGTTGCTGGGGATCGTGGTGGGTGTCGCGCTGTCGCTGTTGATCGCCCGGCGTGCCGTGACAGAGCCCATCATCCGGGTCACGCACGCAATGGCTCGTCTGGCTAGCAAGGACTTCGCCTTCGACCTCGCCGGGGCCAACCGCGCGGATGAGGTTGGGGATATGGTGCGGGCCATCACCGTCTGCCGGGATGAAATGCGGCGGGCCGACGAATTGGAAGCGCAGCAGGCGCGCGACCGCGCGGAGCGGGAGGCCAAGCAGGCCCAACGGCTGGCCCTGGTGGAGTCCTTCGTCGCGCGGATGAATGGCATGTCGGGGGATTTGAACGAAGAAGCCGGCCACCTCCGCACCAGTTCCCAGCACCTGTCACAGGCGGCGCAGGAGACCAGTGTGCGCACCGACCAGGCCTCCACGGCCACCAACCGGACGGCGGCCAACGTGCAGACGGTGGCGGCCGCGACCGAGGAATTGTCCGCCTCCATCCGGGAAATCAGCGCTCGCGCGGCGGAGACGGCCGGCACCTCCAGCACCGGTGCCGACGAGGCGCGCCGCGCCGCCAGCCAAGTGTCTACCCTGCAGGAGGCGACGGGCCAGATTGGCCATGTCGTGGACTTGATCAACGGCATTGCCGGGCAAACCAACCTGCTGGCCCTAAATGCCACCATTGAGGCGGCGCGGGCGGGAGAGGCCGGCAAAGGCTTCGCCGTCGTGGCGCACGAGGTCAAGGCGCTGGCGATGCAGACGGCCAAAGCCACGGACGAGATCCGCACCCAGGTGGCTGCCGTTCAGGGGGCGACCGGGGCTGCGGTGACCTCCATTGGGCACATCGTGGAGATGATCACCGCCATCAGCGCCATGGTTGGATCCATTGCGTCCGCGGTGGAGGAACAGGCCTCCGCCACGGCGGAAATCACCCGCAACGTTCAGGAGGCGGCCAACGGCACCGATGCCATCACCGCCGACGTCGTCGGCCTTGCGCGCACCGCCCGCGACACTGGGCGGGCAGCGGATACCGTGCGCGACGTGGCCGGCGGAATCGCCGCCCGCTCCAGCGATCTGAAAAGCCACGTGGGTCAGTTCGCCGACGCGTTGCGCCAGTCCGCCTGACAGCGCATTGGCCTAGCGGCGCACCAGGGCCGCACCCATCAACACGACGCCCAGGATCAGGGCGGCGGGACCGACGAAGGGGGGGACGACGTGGGTGTTCTCTTCCTTCGCGGTGACCTTCAGGTCGCCGATCTTGGCCAGTTCCTTGGTGTCCTTGGTGGTAAACATGGGTACGGCCAGGGCCAGCACACCCAGAACCACGATAACGGCGCCGGTGATCAATAGTCCGCTCTTGCCAGCCATTTCTCTCTCCGTTCTCAGGTCCGCTTGATCATATGGTGCCCTGTATTGACGGGCGTTTTTTCGTCTTCAACAGTATCGTATTCGGCGCATTCGTCACGGTTGCTTTGGTCGTACGTCAATATCCCGGCCGCGGTCCTCCGTGATTTATGACGCAGACCTATAGCGTAGGCTCGCGAGCAGTTGTTTATTCGCGTTGCCCTAGGTTGATGGCGACAGGGTGTACCACCAGCGGCCGGGCAACCCTACTTTTGGCGGGACATTGCGGATGCTCTGTCGGCTCGCCGTGTCGGAACGATAAGGACGTACATCACCGGGTTTGCTTTTGGCCGGGGCGGAGTTGTATTTTCGGGCGCATTGTCAGACCTGCCGCCCGGGATGGCAGGACGAGGGTCTTCAAGGAGTTTGGCGCGTGAAGATAATGGTGACGGGTGCGGCCGGTTTTATTGGGTCCGCGGTGTGCCGCCTGTTGGCGTCCGAAGGGCAGGACGACCTGGTGTGCGTGGACAAGCTGACCTACGCGGCCAGCCTGGAAGCCATCGGTGAGGTTCTGGCCGGCGGCCGTGCCGTCCTGGAAAAGGCCGATGTCGCCGATGTCGAGGCCATGCGCGACATCTTCAAGCGCCACCAACCGGACGCCGTGATGCACCTGGCGGCGGAAAGCCATGTCGACCGCTCGATCGAGGGGTCGGGCATCTTCATCCGCACCAACATCAACGGCACCCACGTGATGCTGGAAACGGCGCGTGAGTACTGGCAGGCCCTGCCGGAGGAGCGCAAGGCCGCCTTCCGCTTCCACCACATCTCCACCGACGAGGTCTATGGCTCGCTGGGTGAGGAGGGGCTGTTCCGTGAGGACACCGCCTATTCGCCCAACTCGCCCTATTCCGCCAGCAAGGCGGCGTCGGACCATCTGGTCAACGCCTGGTACCACACCTACGGCCTGCCGACGCTGCTCAGCAACTGCTCCAACAACTACGGCCCGTTCCACTTTCCGGAAAAGCTCATCCCGCTGATGATCCTGAACGGGATGGAGGGCAAGAAGCTGCCGGTCTATGGCAGGGGCGACAACGTCCGCGACTGGCTGTTCGTGGAAGACCATGCCCGTGCCCTGGTGCTGATCGTGCGCAAGGGCGTGCCGGGTGAGCGCTACAACGTCGGCGGCAACGCCGAGCAGCGCAACCTGTACGTGGTGGAAACCATCTGCGACCTGCTGGACGAGCGCCTGCCCAGCAGCACCAAGCGCCGCGATCTGATCACCTTCGTGACTGATCGTCCGGGACACGACCAGCGCTATGCCATTGATGCCTCCAAGATTAGGCGCGAGCTGGGGTGGGAGCCGTCGGTGACATTCGAGGAAGGCATCCGCCGCACGGTCGATTGGTACCTGGCGAATCGCTGGTGGTGGGAGCCCATCCGTGAGGCCAAGTATTCCGGCCAGCGCCTGGGCGTGACCGCCCCCACCGCCGCCGCCGTCGGCTGAGGGGGCCGCTTATGACGGGGGAGAGCGTGGGGAGCGTTCGGGTATTGCTGCTGGGCGGGGCCGGGCAGGTGGGCTTGGCCTTCCAGCGGGTGGCGCCGGCCAACTGGCAAGTCTCGGCCCCGGGCCGCGAGGCGTTGGACATCGCCAACGCCGATGCCGTCCTGGGGGCAGTGTCGGCCGCCGATCTGGTGGTGAACTGCGCCGCCTACACGGCCGTGGACAAGGCCGAGGGCGAGCCCGACGCGGCCTATGCCGCCAACCGTGACGGCCCGGCGGCGCTGGCTCACGCCTGTGCCGTGCGCAATACGCCCCTTCTGCATCTGTCGACTGATTATGTCTTCGACGGCACCAAGGTAGGCCCGTACGTGGAAACCGACCCCGTCGGCCCCGTCAGCGTCTACGGCGCCTCGAAAGAGGCAGGCGAGCAGGCGGTGCGCGCGGCGCTGCCGGCGCACGTCATCCTGCGCACGGCCTGGGTTTATGGCCCCGACCGCGCCAATTTCCTGAGGACCATGTTGCGCCTGGGCGCGGAGCGGGAAGAACTGCGCGTGGTGGCGGATCAGCACGGCTGTCCTACGGCGGCGGCGGATATCGCCGACGCCCTGGTGGCGGTGGGCAACCGCATCCTGGACGGGCAGCGCGACGGCTTCGGCACCTATCACCTGTGCGGCACCGGCGCCACAACGTGGCACGGCTTCGCGGCGGAGATATTCGCCCAAGCCCAGGCGCGGGGCGCCAAGGTGCCGCGCCTGGTGGCGATCGGCACGGCGGACTATCCCACCCCGGCCAAGCGACCGGCCAATTCGGTGTTGGACTGCGCGCTGTTGGAGCAAGTCTTCGGCTGGCGGGCGCCGGCCTGGCCCGACAGCTTGGCCCGCAGCCTGGATGTCCTGCTGCCGGCCCAATCCTGACGCAGCAATTTGAGATTTTCCTTTAACCTTATAAAATACAAGGCTTGTTCAAATGAAGGGCATTATCCTCGCGGGCGGTTCCGGCACCCGTTTGCATCCCCTGACCAAGAGTGTCAGCAAGCAGCTGCTGCCCATCTATGACAAGCCGATGGTCTATTACCCGCTGTCGGTCCTGATGCTGGCCGGCATCCGCGACATCCTGCTGATCAGCACGCCGCACCACCTGCCCCTGTTCCAGGACCTGCTGGGCGATGGCGCGCCGTGGGGCATCAACCTGTCCTACGCCGAGCAGGCGGCGCCCAACGGCCTGGCCGAGGCCTTCATCATCGGCCGGGACTTCATTGGCAACGACCCCTGCGCCCTGGTGCTAGGCGACAACATCTTCTACGGCCAGGGCTTGAGCGCCCAGGCCCAGAAGGCCGCCTCGGTGAAGGATGGCGCCACAGTCTTCGCCTATTGGGTTGAGGATCCGCACCGCTATGGCGTCGTGGAATTCGACGAGCAGGGCCGCGCCATCAGCATCGTGGAAAAGCCCAAGGAGCCCAGGTCCAACTGGGCGGTGACCGGCCTGTACTTCTATGACAACCGGGTGGTGGACGTTGCCCGCGAGATCAAGCCCTCGCCCCGTGGCGAGCTGGAAATCACTGACGTCAACAACGTCTATCTGCAGCAAGGCAACCTGCTGGTGGAGCGCCTGGGCCGCGGCACCGCCTGGCTGGACACCGGCACCCACGATTCATTGCTGGAGGCGGCGGAGTTCGTGCGCACCATCGAGCATCGCCAGGGACTGAAGATCGGCTGCCCCGAGGAAATCGCCCTCGAACTGGGCTTCGTGGATGAAGAGGCGGTACTGTCCCAGGCCCGGGCCTACAAGAACAGCCCCTACGGCCAGTACCTGCAGCGCCTGGTCAGCCGCCGCCGCGCGTCGCAGTATTAAGGCTCCCTCGATGAGCAGGGTGCCGGCTGACCCCCGGCGCCCCTTTTCTGCGTCCCTCTTCCAGGCTCGCGACCGCGAGCCCCGCAGCGAGCACCGTAGGGCGGAGCGAGGATAGCCGAGGCCGCGGATGCGGCCGCTGGCGCCTGAAGCACACTTAAGGATAAATCAGGCCCATCTGGATGGCCTTGGCCACGGCGTGGATCTTGGAGTAGCAGCCCAGCTTTTCCAGCGCATTCTGCAGGTGGAAGGTCACGGTGCGGCCGGAGACGCCGATGATCTCGCCCGTTTCCTCCACCGTCTTGCCCCGGCTGGCCCATACCAGGGCCTCCTGCTCACGCTGGGTCAGTGCCGGCGGCGGGGTAACGGGTGTCAGGCGCATGCTGACCACCCGTTCATGGAAATAAAGGGCACTGAGGCGCAGCCACGCCGGCGCCGAATCCGGGCTGATCAGCCCCTCCGGCTTTTGCGTCCAGAACAGGCTGACCACCGCCGAGGCCAGGCGGCCCTGCGGGTCCACCGTGTGGGTGGGAATGACGTAGCCCTGGGTGTAGCCGTGATCGGCGGCCGAGGTCATGACGGCGATGGCGCGCTGGGCATCCTGCTTGGCCCGGCCGCGCGCCGGCAGATCCAGCTTGGAGGGCGCCTGCAGGCTGGCATGGAACTCCGGCACGTCGGCCCAGGTCAGGGGGGCGGCCTGCCGTTTCGCCATCACCATCAGCGGGTCATGGCTCATATACCCTTCGGACAGGTAGGTGTGGAGAAAATCCTCCCGCACCGTCGTGCGCACGAAAAGGTCCGGTTCGCCCGGCGCCGGGCCTGGGCGGCTGTCGATGTAACTGACGGCGGCGTAGCCGAGGTCCCGCGCCAACTCGCTGAATGTATTGAATAAATCTTCGGGATTGTCAGGCTGGCCCAACCGGCTTAGGGCTTCGTCCAGGATCATGGGAAAGCGTCCGAGAGGCCCGGGGAGGGGCGCGCGATTGACGGGTTGGGGCACCTCTTTCGCGTCAAAAGCGCCTAACCCTGTATGAGTCTACAGTTATGTAACTACATTTCCCCCGCTTTGATAAGGACCGCCATCACACCCCCGGATAATGCGCTCCGGTAGCGCGTCCGGATCCTTGTCTCGGAGCACGGATATGACCGTACTGACCAGCCATCGCCTTCCGTTTCCGGTTCTGGCCGCCGTGCATCAGGCCACGGCGCCGCGGTCCCTGGTGCCGCGTAGCGTCCGCGTGGGCACCCGCCGCACCTCCATGCGGCTGGAGCCACAGTTCTGGACCGGCCTGGACCTGCTGGCCCGCCAGGAAGGCTGCCAGATCGCCGAGTTGCTGGACGTGATCGACCGCTCGCGTGATGACGAGACCAGCCTGTCCAGCGCCGTACGCGTGGTCGTGGTCAGCTATTTCCAGTGGCTGGCGTCGGTGGAGACCTTGGCGACCCCCGTGCAGGCGCCGCAGCAGAACCTGAGCCAGGCGTTCTTTTGATCGCCGCTTCCCGCGCCATTCTCGGGACCCAAATGGGGCTCCCACTGGGGCCCGGCTTCATTGCACATTAGTGATCCAAGTCAAGGCGAGGCGTACCGGGAACGGTTATCTGGGAAAACCTTTTCCGGGAGATTGGCCCCATGCCTGCCGCATCGCTTGCCTCTGCTGCAAATCTGTCGCCCTTGGACCGTGTCCGCCGCACCACCACGCTGTTGGTGCTGACGCTGCTGGTGGCGCAGATCTTCGTTCTTCTGGCTGCCCAACTGGTGGTTCTGGGCGGGTTCGACTGGCGCCAGCCGGCGGCGACGCTGCTGGTCGTGCTGGCGGCGGCGGGCGCCTGGGCGACCCTGCCGCCCCCGGCCAGCCGCCTGGTGCTGGCCGCCTGCCTGCCCCTGGCCGGCGCCCTGTCCATTTGGGCCTTCGCCGGCAACCCGTGGCAGACGGGCATGCAGGTCTATGTCTACATCCTGGTCGCCGTGTCCGCCGGCTTTTGCGACGGGCGCACGCTGGCGGCGTCCGCGGCGGCCGTGGCGATGTTCTTCATCGTCGGCGGGCTGGCGGTTCCGGAGTCGGCGGGCGTCCGCGGTGGGGAATACCTGCGCATCCTGATGTACGTCTGGCTGGTGGTGTTCGAAGGCGCCCTGCTGGCCTGGCTGGCCCAGACCATGGCCCGGTCCTTCCAGCGGTCGGACGAGGCCCTGGCCGACGCCCGCCAGGCGCATGAGGAACTGGCCCAGGCGACATCCGCGCGCGAGGCCATGGCCGCCCAGGCGCGGGACGAACGCAATCGCCTGATGCTGGCCCTGGCGCGGCGCCTGGAAAGCGACGTCGGCGGCCTGGCGGGCGAGGTGGCGGGGGCGGCCACCGACGCCCGCGGCTGTGCCGACGATCTGCGCGCCCTGGTGCGGCGCGGGTCGGACAACGCCGGCGCCATCGCCGCTTCGGGCGGGGACGCGCTGGACAGCGCGTCGCAGGTGGCGGACGCGGCCTCGCAACTGTCCGAGGCCATCGCCGAGATCAGCAGCCAGGTCGCCCGCTCCTCCGGCGTGACGCGCGAGGCGGCGGAGCGGGCGCGCTCCGCCCAGGCCATCATCAACGGCTTGTCGGAAGCGGCCTCCAGCATCGGCAGCGTGCTGGCCACCATCAGCGAGATCGCGGAACGCACCAACCTGCTGGCGCTGAACGCCACCATCGAGGCGGCGCGCGCCGGCGTGGCGGGCAAGGGCTTCGCCGTCGTGGCGTCGGAGGTGAAGAACCTGGCCGGCCAGACGGGCCTGGCGACGTCGGAGGTGGCCCAGAAGGTGGCCGCCATCCGCGACAGCACGCAAGAGGCGGCCGACGCTATCGAATCCATCGCCACCGTCATCTTCGACGTGGACGCCGCCACCTCCGCCATCGCGGCGGCGGTGGAGGAACAGGATGCCGCCACGAAGGAGATCGCCCGCAGCGCCGCGGAGGCGGTGCAGAGCGCCGGTGCCGCCGCCCGGGGGTGTGAGGAGACGTTGTCGGCGTGGACCGACACCAACGGCTCCGCCGACGGCATCGCCGACCTGTCCAAGCTGCTGTCCGGCCGCGTGGAGAAGTTGCAGACCGTGGTCGATGGCGTGGTCGCCGAGATTCGTACCGACGCGGCCTGACGCGAGGGCCAAATCCGAAAAAAAGAAAGGGGCGGCCCCCGGCGGGACCGCCCCTTCCTCTTGGCGGCTGGTTCACCCGGCGTAAACGGCGCCGGGCAGCCAGGTGGCGAGGCCCGGCACCAGGCACAGCGCCAGGATGGACGCCAGCATCAGGCCCACGAAGGGCAGCACCCCCATCACCACGTCGCGCAGGGGGATGTCCGGCGCAATGTTCTTGATGACGAAGATGTTCAGGCCCACCGGCGGGTGGATCAGGCCCATCTCCATGACGATGGACATGATGATGCCGAACCAGATCAGGTCGAAGCCGGCGGCCTTCAGTGGCGGCAGGATGACGGGTGCGGTCATCAGGATGATGCTGACGGGCGGCAGGAAAAAGCCCAGCACCACCACCAGAGCCAGGATGGCGGCCAGCAGCACCCATTTCGACAGGTGCATGCCCACGATCCACTCCGCCGCGCCCTGGCTGATGTGCAGGTAGCTCATCACGTAGGAATACAGCAGCGACATGCCGATGATCATCATCAGCATGGTGGACTCCCGCAGGGTGGACATCAGGATGGGACCCATCTGCCCCGGTCGCCAGATACGGTAGATGCCGGCCACCATGACCAACGCGAGGACAGCACCCAAGCCCGCCGTTTCCGACGGGGTGGCGATGCCGCCGTACAGCGCGAACATGACGCCGATCAGCAGGATGACGAAGGGCAGCACGCGGGGAATAGCGGCGAAGCGCTCGCGCGCCGTGAAGGTGTCGGTGCGCAGAAGCTCCGACCATGTCCCGCCCTGGGCGTAAGCCGCCGTGGCCGCCGCCTTCTCCTGGCGATAGCGCGCCACGGCGTAGATCGCGAACAGCACGACCATCAGCACGCCCGGCCCGATGCCGGCCAGGAACAGGCGGCCCAGCGACTGTTCCGCCGCGACGGCATAGAGGATCAGGGTGATCGAGGGCGGCAGCAGGATGCCCAGGGTGCCGCCGGCGGCGATGATGCCGGCGGCGAAGCCGGGGGAATAGCCGCGGCGGCGCATCTCGGGAATGCCGGCGCTGCCGATGGCGGAACAGGTGGCGGGGCTGCTGCCGGCCATGGCGGCGAACAGGGCGCAGGCGAAGACGTTGGCCACGCCCAAGCCGCCCGGCACCCGGCCCATCCATACATGCAGCGCGGAATAGAGGTCGGACCCGGCGCGTGACCGGCCGATGGCTGCACCCTTCAGGATGAACAGGGGGATGGTCAGCATGGTGATGCTGGCCATCTCCTCGTACACATTCTGGGTGACGGTATCCAGCGAGGCCGCCGGCATGAAGAAGTACATGAAGACCACGGCGACGGCGCCCAGCGCGAAGGCGATGGGCAGGCCGGCGAACAGGGCCACCAGGGTGGCGCCGCCGTAGAGCAGGCCGATCTCAACCGTGCCCATGGGCGCGTCCTTCCATAGGGGCATCCACCGCCTGGGGTGCTAGCAGTTGCAGGGCGATCTGCAGGGTCAGCAGGGTCATGCCCGCCGACATGGCGAGGTAGGGGATCCACAAGGGCGGCGCCCAGGATGAGAAGGTGGCGTAGCCCTCCACCCAGGCCTCATGGCACAGCACCCAGGACTTCCAGGAGAAAAAGCCGCAGAACAGGAAGGAGATGAGGTCCGCCACCCAGCGGCGCACGCGCTCCACGCCTGTGGGCAGCAGCCCGCCCACCGCCTCGATGGCGACATGACCCCGGCGGGATTGGACGTAGGCCGCGGACAGGAAGGTGGCGCCAACCAGCAGGAAAATGGCGGTCTCATCCTGCCAGTCGGACGATTGGTGCAGGAAGTACCGGGCCAAGGCCTCTTCGGTCATGACGATGCCAGCGGCCACCACCGCCACCGCCGCCACCGTGGCGATGACGCGGTTGGTCCAGGCCAAGGCCATGCCCGCCCAGCGGATGGGAGCCGCCGTTCCCCGGGGCAGACGCGCAGCCCCTGGCCCCTTATCGAGCTCGGCAGCCCTCATGCCACATCCTCGGCCAGCTTCAGCAGGGCCGCGGCCTCGGCGGAACGATCGGCGAAATCCTTCCAGGCGGTGTCGCGGGCGATGGCGCGCCATTCGTCCATCACCTTGTCGTCCATGTCGACGACCTTCACGCCCGCCTTGGCATAGATTTCGGCCACGCGCTGGTCGTCCTTCCTGGCCTCTTCCATGCCGAAGGGCTCCAGCGACTCACCCACCGTCAGCAAGGCCTTCTGCTGGGCGGCGGGCAGGCCGTCGAACACGGTCTTGGACATCATCAAGGGTTCGAGCATGTACCAGAAGCTTTTCTGCCGGGCGGCGGTCAGGCTCTTGCTCTGCTCTTCCAGCTTGAAGGAGATCAGGCTGGTGGAACTGGTCACGGCGGCGTCCAGGTTGCCGGTCTGCATGCCGGCATAAATCTCGTTGGATGGAATGGAGGAGACGGCGGCGCCGGCCGCCTTGAACATCATGTCCATCTCGCGCGACCCGCCCCGGATCTTGATGCCCTTCACGTCGGCGGGATGCAGCACCGGGGTGCCGCGCGCGGCGACGCCGCCCGCCTGCCACACCCAGGTCAGGATCTTCACGCCCTTGGCCTCCAGCGCCTTGGTCAGCGCCTCACCGATGGGCTTCTTCTTCCAGGCCAGGCCCTGCTCATAGCTGGTCACCAGGCAGGGCATCAGGCCCAGGTTCATCTCCGGTATCTCACCACCGCCGTAGGGCATGGGATAGAGGGTGAAGTCCAAGGCGCCCTTCCGCAGGGCCTGCAGCTGCGCCACCGTCTTCATGAGGGAGGAGGCGGGGTAGACCTCGAACTTCAACGCACCCTTGGTCTCCGCCTCCACCTGCGCCGCGAACTTGCGGCACAGCCGGTCGCGGAAGTCGCCCTCGGTCAGCGTGCCGCCGGGGAACTGGTGGGAGATTTTGAGGGTGGTCTGGGCCTGGGCCCGGGTGGGGAGCAGGCCGCCGGCGCTCAGCACCGTGCCACCCAGGGTCAGGGCGATGGGGCTGGCCGCCATGCCCCCCAGCAGGGCGCGGCGCGACAAGGCGGTGTTGGGCGTCTGATCGGTCGACATGGGGGCGTGTTCCTCACCGTGGGCAGGCGCCGGTCTTCTTCTGGTCCGGCGTTGGGGTTGGGCCTGAAGCGTCGGTTCTGACAAGGAAATAGAGAAAGGCGGGGCTGGATGTGGCGGCCCGCTCAAGCACTTGGGCGCCAACTCCGGCGCGCTGATCCTCCCGGCTTCCGCAATTGCTCAGTAAATGCTGCAATCGCGAAATATGTCTTTATTTGCAGATGCTTGGGTGATCGAAGCATGTCAGAGCGGCTCGGGGCCGTCAATCGCTGAAACGCAAGATCGTCTATCTTGCATGCATGAAGACGACTGGTGTATGCGTAAAACCAGGCAGTGAAGTGTGGGCCCGGCGGCCGCCAATAACGCCTGCCCCACCCGGATGAGGTGACCCATGGCCCTTCCCGAAACCCGTTCCGAGCAACTGGCCCGTGCGCTGGAAGACGACATCTGCGCCGGCCGCGCCCTGCCCGGCATGCGCCTGGACGAACAGGTGTTGGCCCAGCGTTTCGGCACCTCGCGCACCCCGGTGCGGGAGGCGTTGAAGATGCTGGCCGCCCAGGGCTTCGTGGAAATACGCCCGCGGCAAGGTGCTGTGGTGGTCGGCCTGGACGTGCGCCAGGTGCTTGAACTGTTCGAGATCATGGCCGTGCTGGAAGGCCTGTGCGCGCGCCTGGCGGCCCGTCGCATGACGCCGGCGGAACGGGCGGATCTGATGGCCGTCCATGGCGAATGTCAGCGCTTGGCGGCGGCCGGCGACCCCGACGTCTACTACGCCATGAACACCCGCTTTCATGAGGTGATCTACGCCGGCAGCCACAACCGCCAGCTGGAGGAAGAGACGCGGCGGGTGCGCAACCGGTTATCCCCTTACCGCCGCAACCAGTTGCACCAACTGGGGCGTGTCGCGAAGTCGGTACAGGAGCATGACGACGTGGTGCGCGCCCTGCTTGAGGGCGACCCCGATCGGGCGGAAAACCTGATGCGTCGCCACATCGGCATCCAGGGCGACGGCCTGTCCGACTTCGTGTCCAACATGTCGACACCCCAGGCCGTGTCCAGTCCTCCGCCGGCCTTGGCGGGTACGCTCGGCCGGCCTACCATTGTGCGGTGACGTTCGCCGCTATCCATGGTTCGCCACCCAGGTTCGCCCATTCAAGTTTGCAAGGCCATGAGGTCCAGCCCATGAGCAGCAGCACCTTCTTCCGGTCCATGTTGACGACCATCGCCGACCGCGGCCGCGCCCTGGTGCGCCGTCACGGTCCCATGGTGGAGGATTTGCTGGAGGATGCGGCCAAGCTGATGCCGCTGTCCGCCAAGGGGCAGCCCAAGCGCGACCTGCCCACCCTGTGCGACACCCTGCTATCCGGCCGGGGCGAGGCCTCCGGCGTGGCGCTGGCCGGGCAGATCCTGGACCAGTGGGCGCGGCTCGACACCGCAGGCCAGCGGGCCTTCCTGCTGGACCTGGCCTATCGTTTCGGTCCCGACCCGATCAAGCTGGACAAAGCCATTAACGCCTATCGCGCGGCGCCGGGCGCCGGGACGGCGCTGGCCCTGCACAACGCGGCCGAGGCGCGGCGGCAGGAACTGTTCCGCCGCCTGAACCTGGCCCCCGGCGGGACCGAGGCGGTGGTGCGCATGCGCGAGGCCCTGTTCCGGGTTATGGCCGACGCGCAGGGGGTGGAAAAGCAGGCGCTGGAGGCGGTGGACGCGGACTTCAGCCACCTGCTGGCCAGCTGGTTCAACCGCGGTTTCCTGGTGCTGCGCCACATCGACTGGACGACCCCGGCCAATATCCTGGAAAAGATCATCCAGTATGAGGCGGTGCACACCATCCGCGATTGGGACGATCTGCGCCGCCGCCTGGCGCCGGCCGACCGCCGCTGCTTCGCCTTCTTTCATCCCCAGCTGCCCGACGACCCGCTGATCTTCGTGGAGGTCGCGCTGGCGCCGGACATCCCGGCCAGCATCGACGCCCTGCTGGCGGAGGGCCGCGCGCCCATGGCAGAGGAAGACGCGACCACGGCCGTGTTCTATTCCATCTCCAACTGCCAGGAGGGGCTGCGCGGTGTTTCCTTCGGCAACTTCCTGATCAAGCAGGTGGTGGAGGATTTGCGGGCAGAGCTGCCCAACCTGCGCACCTTCGTCACCCTGTCGCCCGTGCCGGCTTTCGCCAAATGGCTGGCGCGGGAACGTGGGGACGAGGCGTCCGCCGTGCTGGCGGCGGCGGACAAGGCCATCCTGGCGGCGCTGGATCAGCCGGATTGGCAGCGCGATCCGGGCACCGCCGCCACCGTGTCGCCCGTGCTGCTGCAGGCGGCGGCGCATTATTTCCTGAAGGCCAAGTCCCGTGGCAACAAGCCGGTGGACCCGGTCGCCCGCTTCCACCTGGGCAATGGCGCCCGGCTGGAACGCCTGAACTTCCTGGGCGATTTGTCGCCCAAGGGCCTGACCCAATCGCATGGCCTGATGGTCAATTACCTCTATAAGTTGGACGACATCGAAACCAACCACGAGCGCTACGCCGACAAGGGCGAGGTGGTGGCCGCAGCGGCCGTCCGCCGTCACTTGAAGGCCGAGAGCGGCACGGACGAACCCAAACCGCCCAAGCCTGACAAGACCGGGGTGTCCAAACGCGCCCGCCCCGCCACCGATACCGCCCCGCCCCCCGTTGTTTGAGCCTCAATAATAACAACGCCCCAAGAAGACGCCGGAGTGTGACCGCCATGGCCAACCATCTTTTTTCCCTGATCCTAAGCCGCATGCCGGCACCGGAGACGCCGTTCATCATCATTCCGGAAACCAAGGGCCAGCCCGAGCGGACACTGACCTATGGCGAGATGACGGCGCTGTCGGCCCGCATGGCCAACCTGCTGGTGGCCCGGGGGGTGAAGCCGGGCGACCGTGTGGCGGTGCAGGTGGAGAAAAGCGCCGAAGCCATCATGCTCTATCTCGCCTGCGTGCGGGCGGGCGCCATCTACCTGCCGCTGAACACCGGCTACACCCTGGCGGAACTGGACTATTTCATCGGCGACGCCACCCCCCACCTGGTGGTGTGCGATCCCGCCAAGGCGGGCCCGATGACGGAACTGGCCCAGGCCAAGGGCGTGGCCGCCGTGGAAACGCTGGGAGGCCAGGGGGCGGCCGATGCCGGCACCCTGCTGGCGGCGGCGCTGGAGCAGTCCAGCACCTTTGCGGACATCGACCGTGGCGCCGACGACCTGGCCGCCATCCTCTACACCTCAGGCACCACCGGCCGGTCCAAGGGCGCCATGCTCAGCCATGACAACCTGGCCTCCAACGCCCTGACCCTGGTGGACTATTGGCGGTTCACGGGCCGCGACGTGCTGCTGCATGCCTTGCCCATCTTCCACACCCATGGCCTGTTCGTGGCCACCAACACCCTGCTGCTGGCCGGCGGCACCATGATCTTCCTCGCCAAGTTCGATGCCGACGAGGTCATGCGCCAGTTGCCGCGCGCCACCACCATGATGGGTGTGCCGACCTTCTACGTCCGCCTGCTGCAGCATCCCGGTCTGACCAAGGAGGCGACGGCCCACATGCGGCTGTTCATCTCCGGCTCCGCCCCGCTGCTGGCCGAAACCCATGACAGCTGGCGGGCCCGTACCGGCCTGGCGATCCTGGAACGGTACGGCATGACCGAGACCAATATGAACACCTCCAACCCCTATGACGGCGACCGGGTGGCTGGCACCGTGGGCTTTCCCCTGCCGGGCGTGGCGCTGCGCGTGGTGGATCCGGAGACGGGCGCTGCCGTTCCGCAGGGGGAGATCGGCATGATCGAGGTGCGCGGCCCCAACGTCTTCAAAGGCTATTGGCAGATGCCGGAGAAGACAGCGGCCGAATTCCGCCCCGACGGCTTCTTCATCACCGGCGACCTGGGCAAGATCGACGCCCGGGGCTATGTCCACATCGTCGGCCGGGGCAAGGACCTGGTCATCTCCGGCGGCTACAACGTCTACCCCAAGGAGATCGAGACGGAGATCGACGGCCTGCCCGGCGTGGTGGAAAGCGCCGTCATCGGCGTTCCGCATCCGGATTTCGGTGAAGGGGTGACGGCCGTGGTGGTGCGCCAGAAGGGCGCGGCTGTGGATGAGGCCGCCGTGCTGGCCGCTCTGGATGGCCGCCTGGCCAAGTTCAAGCAGCCCAAGCGCGTGCTGTTCGTGGACGACCTGCCGCGCAACACCATGGGCAAGGTGCAGAAGAACCTGCTGCGCCAGGAATACCAGGGGCTTTACAGGAAATAGCCCCTCGTCCGCCGCGCGTTGAAATCGGCATGAAAAAAGACCGGATGGGGAGGCCCACCCGGTCTTTGATTTTTTCAGGCCCCCGGCACCCGGTTCGGGTGGACGGCGGCCCCACATGGCCAGTGGCCCGCGGCGGATCAGTGCCGCGTGTGTTCGTCGATCTTCTCTTTCAGCCTGAGCTTTTCGAATTTCATGCGCTGCACGAGGGCGCTGTCATGATAGGGGCGTGCCAGTTCGCTGTGGATACGGTCTTCCAGACTGGCATGCTTCTGGCGCAGGCTTTCGACGAAATTGTCAGTGGCCATAGTTCCCTCCAGCTATCTGTTCAAGGGATAAAGGCGAGATCGCCTTGAGTGCCTTAGACGATGGTCCGGTTCTGGTAGTAGTTCCATCCCGTTGACCGCCAGCGCAACAAGACTGGCGCCAGCGTATATTTTCTTTTATTGACGCATCCGTCATCGGGCGACAATCGGTGCCTTGATGCGGTCATGCCGCGTTTCAAAAGCTTACGCCCCTCATAGGCCGAAGTCTTCAACAAAATAGGATAGTGCTAGACGAAGGGCAGGGGCGCGTTAAGCCTTTGTCCAGCCGCCTATGACAGCGTCGTGACAGCCATATGACACCCGGAAAGCTCTGGGTTTCAAGGCTTCTTGAAATATGGGTAATTGCCCGTATTATAAGGGCCGCCCTGTACCCCGATCGGATAAGCGCCGCCATGACCGATGTGACCGCCCCCAAGAATTCCTTTGGCTCCGCGCCACCTTTGGCCCGGCGCTTGGCCCGGCAGGTGGACGGGCGCATGCATTATGGGTGGGTGGCGGCGGCCCTCGCCTTCACCACCCTGCTGGTGGGGGCGGGGGTGCGGGCGGCCCCGGGCGTGTTGTTCGTGCCCCTGGAACAGGCGCTGGGCTGGGACCGCGCCACCATCGCGGCGGCGGTGTCGCTGAACATCTTCCTCTATGGCTTCATGGGCCCATTCGCGGCCGCCCTGATGCAGGCGGTCGGCGTCCGGCGCACGATCCTGACAGGCCTGGGCCTGCTGGCGGTGACGACCATCACCAGTACCCTGATGACCCAACCCTGGCAGATGATGCTGTCCTGGGGCCTGCTGGTGGGCCTGGGCACCGGCCTTACCTCCATGACCCTGGCGGCCACAGTGGTGAACCGCTGGTTCATCAAGCAGCGCGGCCTGGTCATGGGTCTGCTGACCGCCAGCTCGGCCACCGGCCAGCTGGTGTTCCTGCCGGGCATGGCCGCCCTGGCCACCCATTTCGGCTGGCAGGCGGTGGGCCTGACCGTGGGCGCCGCCGCCCTTGTGCTGGCGCCCCTGGTGGGCCTGCTGCTGCCCGACAGCCCCCGCGCCGTGGGCCTGGCGCCCCTGGGCGGAACGCCGGAGGATGAATTGCCGCAAGGCAGCGGCAACCCCATCGTCATCGCCTTCACCACGCTGGGCCGGGCGTCGAAATCGGTGGATTTCTGGCTGCTGTTCGGCAGTTTCTTCGTCTGCGGCCTGTCGACCAACGGCCTGATCGGCACCCACCTCATCTCCGCCTGTTTCGACCAGGGCATTCCCGAGGTGATGGCCGCCAGCCTGCTGGCGCTCATGGGCCTGTTCGACCTGGTGGGCACCACCGGATCCGGCTGGCTGTCCGACCGGGTGGATAGCCGCAAGCTGCTGTTCTGGTATTACGGCCTGCGCGGCCTGTCCCTATTCTACCTGCCCCTGTCGGGTTTCAGCTTGTATGGCCTGTCGGTCTTCGCGGCCTTCTATGGCCTGGACTGGATCGCCACGGTGCCACCCACGGTGCGCCTGGTCACCGACCGTTTCGGCCGGCGCGACGCGCCCGTGGTCTTCGGCTGGGTGGGGGCGGGCCATCAGATGGGCGCGGCCCTGGCGGCCTATGGCACCGGCATCATCCGCACCGAATGGGGCAGCTACTTCCCGGCGTTCCAGGTCGCGGGCCTAGCCTGCGTGCTGACCGCCATCATGGTGCTGTTCATCAACCGTCGCCGTAACACCGCGACGCTGGCCCCGGCCGAGTGAATGCGCTCAGCGGCCGAAAGTGACCTTTTCGCCATAGGACGCGACCGCGTCCGCCGGAAGTTTCCGGGGAGCGTAGCGGACTGGAAACTGAGGATAGCCAAGGGGCGGATGCCCCGCCGGCGCCTGAGGGAATGAC